>DBGCRA010000089.1:0-10113 GCA_048359195.1 Candidatus Gallispira sp. | reverse complement strand
ATGGGCCTTAACTATATTGAGTTCCTCAGGGAAGTGGGACCACATTTTTCCGTCAACAACATGCTGCGGGCTGAATGCTACAAGCAGAGGATGGAAAAGGGCTTAAGCTTCCTGGAATTCAATTACATGATTATGCAGAGCTATGACTTCTATGAGCTTTTCAGAAAGTATGGATGTAATATGCAGTTTGGCGGCGATGACCAGTGGAGTAATATGCTTGGCGGCACTGAGCTTATAAGACGTAAGCTTGGTAAAGACGCTTATGCTATGACTATTACTCTTTTACTTAATTCTGAGGGCAAAAAGATGGGTAAAACTCAGTCAGGTGCAGTTTGGCTTGACCCTGATAAGACTTCACCATATGATTTCTATCAGTACTGGAGAAATGTAGCAGATGCCGATGTATTAAAGTGTTTGAGAATGCTTACATTTTTACCTCTTGAGCAGATTGATGAAATGGATAAGTGGGAGGGTAGTCAGCTTAATAAGGCTAAGGAAATTTTAGCTTATGAGCTTACAAGCCTTGTTCATGGCGAGGAAGAAGCTAAAAAGGCGGAAGCTGCTGCCAAATCCTTATTTGGCGGCGGACCTGTTGCAGGCTCTGTTCCAACTACTGAAATTTCTGCTGATGAATATGGTGATGGTATGCAGATTATTGCTTTACTTGAAAAGTGTGCTCTTATTCCATCAAGAGGTGAGGGCAGACGTCTTGTTCAACAGGGCGGTGTAAAAGTTAATAATGAAAAGGTTATTGATATTGGTACAGTTATATCACCTGATATGTTTGACGATGATAAAACAATTATGATTCAGAAGGGTAAAAAGACATATCATCAGGTTAAGTTGGTTTAGTATAAAATTATGGGGGCTTAAATGCCCCCATAAAATGAAGTTGTGCTTCCGTGGCTCAGTTGGCAGAGCAATTGATTCGTAATCAATAGGTCGAGGGTTCGAGTCCCTTCGGAAGCTTTGTTTGGAATATGGCTTAAATACTGGTGTTTTGGAGTATTTAAGTGAAAATTAAAAGCCTCGTTTTTGAGGCTTTTTTACTTTCAGGTGTTTATTAGGTGTTTATTTAGAAAATTTTTATATTATTGAGCTTTATTCTGTAATACATTTTCAAGGGTATCAGAGGCTACCTCATCAAGTTTTTTAAGACTATGAGCATATATATTCATTGTGGTACTTGTCTGTGCGTGTCCCAGTCTTGCGGATACGGTTTTTATATCTGTGTGGGCTGATATTAATAATGTGGCTGATGTATGTCTTAAATCGTGAAATCTGATTTGAGGCAGTTTAAGGGTTTCATCATCAACGCTATTATTGTATTTATCTATAATGTTCTTTAATGTGTGGTACGGTGTTGTAGGGTGCATTAGCTTACCATTCCACTGTATGAATAAATAGTTATTGCCCTCCCACAGGTTGCCGAGCTTTAGCCTTAAGCTCAGTTGTTCGATTTTCCATTGACTAATAAGCTCTATTACTGATTGAGGAAGTGTTATCACCCTCTCTGAGCTTGTGTTTTTAGGCTTTTTTATTACAGGCTTATTATTAACAATGGCAACAGATTTATTAATGTTTACCGTTCTATGTTCAAAATCAATATCATTCCAAGTTAAAGCTATTAGCTCCCCACGTCTTAAACCTCCGTATAAGGCTATATTAAATAATACTTTGAATTGTGTAGGTATAGCTCTTGTTTCAGTATATCTATTGACAGTATAGCTTTTATTATTTATATCCCTTGTATGTTCCTTGTACTCACTTGTGTACTCATTATTCAAGGCATTAAGGAATATTATAGCTTGTTCGGGTGTAAAGCAGTGTATACCATCTGAAATGGCTTTTGGTTTAGGCAATGATGTCTTTTTTGCGGGGTTTGAAGGTATCAGCTCCCATTCTACAGCTTTATTTAACACAGTGCTTAAAGCTGCGTGAAATCTCTTTACAGTAGTAGGGCTGTATGCCCCTCCGTCCTGCTTTGAACCTTCTTTGGTAAGTGAATTGTAAAAGGCTTGTATACTAAGAGGCTTAAGCTGGCTGAGCTTGTAATGCCCCAAATTAGGCAATATATTATTTTTAAATAGTTTATCATACCATTCAACAGTAGTCGCTTCTAGGCTTATTTTAGCATATTCCTCAAGCCATTTATAATAAAAGCTTTCAAGTGTAATTTTACCACCGTCAAGGATTGCACCGCTTAATACTTTTTGCTCAAATTCATAAGCGAACTTTTTAACAGCTCTTTCAATCTGCTTTTCTGTCATACCAAGCTCAGGAGTGTATACAGTCTTTTTCCTTATTTGCTTTCCTGCTATATCATAACCGTTTGATACTGTTATATGGTATGATATGCCTTTTTTGGTTGTTCGTTTTTGTATTGTTGCCATTTAATAATCACTTTCCTTTAATTCAAATGTTGGTTCGGTTAGTGGTATTGTATTCCCTGAAAGAGAAATATCCTCTATGTCGTATTCAGCAGATATGCTATTAATAATTTTGCTGACAATTTCATTTTCTATTTTTCTTTTAAATACCTGTGGCAGTCTTGACCAAATTTTGTAAAACTTATAACAATTATCATATTCAAAATATTCTTCATACTCATCAGGGTTTTCTTCATAGTCCCATACAGCACTTATATCACAATCTACATTTATATAAAAGTCAGTATCATCTTCATCATCTGAACGGTAAGGGTCAGATGATGTACAATCTATTGACAATAATATATTGCATTCTTTTTGTTGCTTAGTTTTATCTGTATATTTCATAGTTACTAACAAAAGTCCTTCAATATATGAGACATTTTCTGTTAAGGATATTGAATCAATCCATTCATATTCAAGCTCAAATTCATAAGGTACATAGCTAACTATATCATTTGGTGTAACATTTAAATAATTACATAATGTATTTAATGTATCATACTGTATACCATTGCCTCTATTTTGGGTTAATGTTGTTAATGTGGGGCGAGATATACCTGTATCTTCTGATACCTTTTTTGCTGTTAACCCTCTTTCTGATAATAAAACTGCTAAATTACTAACTATCATAAAATTACCGCCTTTGCTGTTTAATATATTTATAATTGTAAAATACTGTTTGCAATTTGTCAATAAGAAATTTACTATTGACAAAAAATTATTATTGGTATATACTGAACATATATTACAAAAAGCAAATACTGTTTTGCATAAATGAAGGAGGATTGAAATTATGGAAAATAATATGCGCGTTTTAATGGCTAAAAGGAATTTGAATGTTGTGCAGTTGTCTAAGCTGTGTGGCATTTCAAGAAATTCATTAGGGAGAATATTAAACGGCAAACAAAGACCTAAAGCAGACACTATTATAAAAATATGTGAAGCTTTGGATTGTTCTTATGATGACTTTTTTATAAAGGAGGTTTAATTATATGGGTATGCGAATGAATATAAAAGAAGCAGCACAAAAAGTGGGATTATCTGAGTGGAGTTTAAGAGCAGGTATTAAACAAGGCCGCTATAGCTTTATTAAGGTTGGTATGGGCAGAGGTCGTATATTTGTTGATATTGATATTTTAGAGGCTGAACTTAAAACGGAAGCTCAGGAAAACAAGGCAAGACAGGCTGAAATATATGAACAGTATCAGAGGGAGCATAACCCCGAGATTTTGTTTGTAGGTCAACTTTCCAAAAGAAAAAACGCATAAGGTTGAGCTTGTATATGAAAATGAGATTTGTAACAAGGCACAGTAACACAGGCAATTTGTTAATGATGTTTACCGCTGCTAATGAAAACAATAATATTTTAAATGATGACTTGCCCTTTTTTATGATTGTCGATAATAGGAAAATGGCTCTTGCTGTATTAAAAGAAATATTAGAGGGCAAGCTCAGATGTTTTAAACCTATGGGTAAAAAATTTAAAAGAATAAGCGAAGAACTGGCAACTGATGAAATGTTCATTGAATGGAAAGAGGTGAAATAATGACAATATTACAAGAGGAAGCTATAAAATATGCTGAGCTTGGATTGAAAATATATCCTTTATTACCGAGGGAAAAGAAGCCTTTGCTTAAAGGTGGCTTTCATAATGCTACCTGTGATATTCAGATGGTAAAAAAAATATGGGATAAATATCCTTATGCCAATATTGCCATAGCCACAGGAAATAAGGGAGAGTATTCAAGTGGTATTGTAGTTATTGATTTAGATGTTGATATTGATAGGGATATTAATGGAGTTGAAAGTTTAAAACAATGGGAGCAAGCTCAGGGACTTAAAATAAATCGTAATACTTGGGTTGCAAAGACAGGTAGAGGAGGATTTCACCTTTACTATAAAACAGATATAAATATTAAGAGTAGTACAAGCGTAGTATTAAAGGGTGTTGATATTATAGCCGATTTAAAAGGTATTGTAGCCCCTCCGTCTATACACCCCAACGGTAATGGTTATAAGTGGGTTAAAGATTTTTCACCTGATTACAAGGGCATTGCTGAGCTTGGAAATGCAGAATACAAGTTATTGAGCAGGGCTAAAAATAGTACATATACACATAGCAATTATAATAATAGCTCTGCATATATAAATAATATTTTTAATGACGGTATTATATCAGCAGGTACAAGAAATGATACTATTTTTAGAAAGACTTGTAAATTACAGAGTAAGGGGTTAAGTGATTATATTATTAGAATTGAGGTAAGTAGATATAATTTAGAGCATTGCAATCCACCTTTAGATGATACAGAACTCAATACTATTATAAATAGTGCTTTAAGTCGATACCCAAAAGGAGGTGTTAAGTGTTGGAGGTAGTTACAAATGATAATATTCAACTGTCTTTTGATGATTTGAAAAATAAGCTTTCTGAGCTTGTTGCTAAAAAAGATTATTTAAACCCAAACTCTGAAATATTTAATATTTTATTTGGAAGTACTGAACTTAATAAGGCACAGCTTAAAGCCTATTGTCTTGAAATTATCAAAAATAAATCAGAGCTTACAAACTTTAAAAGTATATATAAAGCTGCTGAAACAGAGCATAAGCAAGCTCAGCAGGTATTAAATAAAAATTACAGCTTTATTAATGATAACGGCGGAGTAAATGAGGGGCTGTTTACTGAGTATTGCAAGCAGCAGTTTACATATAAGATTGTAAAAAGTACAGGACTTGATAATGAAATTTTATATATGTATGATAGTCAGAAAGGTTATTACAAGGCTATTTCAAAAAATGAAATGAAGGGTAAAATTTTTGAATTATTACCTGAGAATTTGAGAAGCAGCTACATAGCTGAGGCGGTATATAAAAATCTACTCTCAAGCACTGATGACAATGTGATAGTTAGTTTTGATGACTTTAACACAGATGAAAATATTATTAATTTAAGGAATGGAATTTATAATATTATTTCGGGCGAATTAGAACCCCATACACCAAAAATATTAAGCTCTTTGCAGTTAAATTGTAATTATGACGTAAATGCTAAATGCCCTGTGTTTATAAAATATATTGAGGATTTGCAAACAAAGGCAGATGAGTCAATAGACTATGACGGAATTAAGGCTATTCAAGAGTATATAGGCATATGTATATCAAATCAATTTGTAGCGAACAGGTTAAAAAAATCTTTATGGCTTTACTCAATAGCGGGTGACACAGGCAAAACAAAGTTGATTGATGTTATTTCTGCACTATTAGGTGAAAATAATGTTGCTGTTATGGATATACAGAAATTAAGTAACAATAATTTTGCTTCATATCAGTTATATGGTAAAAGAGCAATGGTCAAGGGTGACCAGTCCGCAGCAGATATTGAGGATAGCTCTGTATTTAAGTCTCTTACCGGTGGCGATAAGATTTTTGCAGAAAAGAAAGGTAAGCAAGGCTTTGACTTTAGGTTTAGAGGAGGTATTATAATCGGTTGTAACGGTTTACCATACTTTAAAGATGATAAAGGTAATCACCTTTTCAACAGGCTTGTAATTATACCTTGTACCAATGTAATAACAGACGATAAGAAAGATACTGATTTGCCCAACAAGCTCAGAAATGAGCTTGACGGTATATTCCTGTGGGCTATGGAAGGGCTTAAGAGGCTGAAAGCCAATAACTGGACTATAACCCAAAGCAAATATATGATTGACGTATTAAGGGAATACAGGGGAGATTGTGATACTGTTTTTGCGTTTATTGATGAAAATTTTGATATTACCAAAGATTTTAGTAATGACCGTATCAAGGTAGCAGATTTTTACACCCAATATTCTTTATGGTGTGATAATAATAACCGTCAGCGTGTCGACAAAAAGAATATATCCAAAAGAATGGAAGGTATAGGAATTATTAAGGGTAAATATTGCGGTAATATATGTTTCAGGGGAATAAAGCCCAAGGCATTTATTGATGATGGTTATATGGAAGAAAAAGATTCTGAAAGTATATTTAACTAAAATACTGAATTTCAAAAAGTCCCTATTAGGGAGTAACTAGGGAGTAATTAGGGAGTGAAAAAACCAGTAAATAAGCGGATTAGGGACTTAAGGGAGTTTTTAACTATATATTATATATAGAAAAATATAATATAAAAATAAAAAAAATATTTATATAATAATAGAGAATGCAAAAAAAAGTCCCTTAAGTCCCCTAATTCATAGTTAAAAAACTCTGTAAGCCGCATAAATACAAGGGTTTGCGGCTAGGGACTTTTTTTAAAATTAAGCCCCCTAAAAACTCCCTCAGAATATTTAACGAGGTGAAGAATATGAATAACATAATAAAAATATTAAAAGAACTTAATAAAGAGCTTAAAGTAAAGGTATATTGGTGTGATTACATAGACAAACAAAATAATTGTTTTAATAATCAATTTATAGCATTAGGTGTAGAAGCAGACGATATACAAACAGCAAAGTTTATTTATGATGAGCTTGCAAGACAAGGTTATGCAGTATATTCAATATTTGAGATAGCAGAAGGCTATACAAGAGAGGAAGTTGAAAAAATGCTTGAGCTTGCACATGATAAGATTAAAGAGCTTGCAAGACCTGTATATTACGATAAAAAGATATTAAAGCAATTAGGCTTAATTGCGGGGTGATTAAGTCTCTTAAGTGGTAGTGATTGTTGAAAAATGTTGAAGTGAAAAATATATATATAATTTAAAATGCTAAGATTTGCTAAGGTTTTATATTAAAGTGATGAAAACCTGAAAAAACTTGAACTGAAAAACTATATATAACTTGTCAAAACTTGACATTTTCTTGACCTTAATAATTATATGAGATGATGGCATTGGAATAAGTATACCGACATTTCTGACACCCTAAAAAGAGAAGTATTCGGACATTTCGGACACCCTAAAAAAGAATATTGCGACATTTGCGACACCTTAAAAAACAAAAGTATCCGCAGATTTTGCAGTCCCTAAAAAAGGGAAATATAAAGAACTAAAATTAAGAAAGGATGATTTATATGAATAATTCAAATCCATTAAAGGCAATAAGGGAAAAATGCTTAGATTGTTGTTGTATGAATTCAAACGAGGTTAAATTGTGTACTATTGAGGAGTGTGCTTTGTATCCATTCAGATTTGGTAAAAATCCATACAGGAAAAAGAAGGAGTATACGGAAGATGAGCTTGCACGAAAGAGGGAGCAGTTTAAGGCTAATATGTTAAAGGCTAAAACTTTTTAAAATTTCCCGATAATTTATCGAAAGAAAATTATTTTATGTTTTAGGGGTATATATTTACAACCTGAAATGGTTAAATCAATTTTCCCCTTTAATTTATCGATGAATTTTACATAAAACAGGGTATAAAAATTTAATGCTGTGTTAATTTCTGTTAATAGAATTATAAAAATTTCATTTTACAAATTTTTTGTGAATGATGGGGCGGGGTGAGGTCGTGCGAGACTTGTGGGAACTGAGGACTATATGAGGGGGAGCATACTACAGTATTATTACAGTAGCCTTGCAGAACCGCAGGAATATCATTATAATAACCTCTGTTGTTTGCCATATGCCATATATATTATATCAATATACTTATATACTATCTGCTTATAGCTTATTATATGCCTATGCTTATTATATATTTATTACCTATAAACCTAAGCAATATAATCAATATACCTTTATTTACTGCTTATTTTAGCTTCTGATGTGTTTTAAATAAAGTTTAATATATTTCATAAAAAAAACAAAAAGCCCTTACAATCAAAAATAGGGGCAAATATGGGGCATTACAACATCAAGCTCAACAGCTGCTATAAGGTTGCGGTTTATAACTTGATTGTTTTTGAACATAAAAATAAGAGAGTAGCTCGGAGACTTGCTCTCTGTTTGGGTTATTCGGTCATAGTTCTACCGTGTCCCCTGTTTCATCTTTAATTCTTTTTGTTATGGCTTTTTTTATATATCCGTTAAGGCTTTCGTCTGTCGCTTCTGCATAGCTTTTGATAAGGTCCTTTTTTCCTTTTGGCATTAATAATTCGAGCCTATCATAATTATTTTTTACGTATTTATTTACTGCTTTACTCTGTGCTTTACTTATTGCCATATTATCACCTCTTGACTTTTGGTTAAATATATGTTATTATAAAAGAACAAAAGGGAGCAACCGAACGGTTGTCCCCCACTATTTTAAGTTATATTAGAATAACCGCCTATTTGTGGAAGAATGGGGCGGTTATTTTAATATGTAAAGCATTACAAGTAATGCAAGTATATTCTGAATTAGCGTTAAAAGCAAAATAAGCCTTAAATAATTCTTCATATGTCATATTAATCCCCTTTTCATATAATCCGAATACAGTATAATTAAATCATACGCATCACATCATCATATATAAATGGGTGGGTAACAACCGCCTTGTCATTCCCTCTTGTCCGAGTATCAAGAAGTATTCTTCTATCAACCTAAAATTATTATAGCACATCTTTATATTTACGTAAATATACATTATAAACAAAAATGTTAGTTATATATGTAAATATATTTGTATATTATTACGTATTGATATATTCACGTAAATAGTGTATAATATAACCATAGCAAGGGAAAACAACAGAAAGTCAGCTAAATAAAAAGGACTATTGCGCAATGTATATTGATGTGCAAAGTCCTTTATTTTTTATTGGGTTGTACTATCACGTTCAATAGTTTCATCAATAGCCCTGTTGATAAAGCCGTTCATACTTTCGTTTTTATTCTTTGCGTGTTCCTTTATAAAATCCCTTTTTCCTTTTGGGAGTGTTAAAACTACTCTATCATAATTATTCTTAACATACTTCTGAACTGCTTTTTGTTGAGCTTTACTAATTTTGGAGTTCTCCATATTTTCTACCATAATATCACCACCTTATACCTATATTATAGCAAACTCAATATATAACTAGCAATAGATAGATTGCACAAATGTATTGTATATATTACTAGCAATATTTGTGTATTATTACATATTGACTATTACTAGCAATAGACGTATAATATAACCATAGCAAGGGAAAACAAAAGAAAGTTAGCAAGAACCCTTGACTAAATAAATCATAGGAGGTACTAAGATATGAGTACAAACGAACTTAACGCAAAGGTAAAGGAATTAAAGGAGCTTAAAACAATGATGTCTGAGCTTGACGCTGAAATAAAAGCTATTGAGGATACAATCAAGGCTGATATGGAAGCTCAGGGAAAGGAGGAAATGTTTGTTGATGATTACAAGCTCAGCTATAAGTCTGTAACAAGCTCAAGATTTGATACTAAGAGCTTCAAGGCTAAGTACGGGGAGTTGTATACAGCATTCACAAAGGCTGTTACATACAAGAGATTTACAATAGCTTGAGAGTAATGCTTTATTATAGTGTAGTAAATAAAAAATGCCCTTGTGAAAATCAGCAAGCATACAAGGGCATACAAACGAACTAGCACCACAAGGGAGCTATGAGTATATTATAGCTTATAACACCTGTGGGAGTCAAGTTCAAATTTGATTTTAGCACGACAAACGCATCAAGTTTCAAAAGTGTTAAGATTTGAAACATTTTAGTTACATATTTAGACTTTTTAATAAAATTAACATATGTTTTTCATATTACAATGTCAATATAGCATAGT
>DBGCRA010000088.1:0-13602 GCA_048359195.1 Candidatus Gallispira sp. | reverse complement strand
GTTCTTCATGATGTAAAATCTCCTTGATTTATGTATTTAGCTTCGCTCAAAGCCTACTTACATAATAACGGGAGATTTTATTTTTTTGAAGTTCAATTTTCATTCTTTATAGGAATGCTTTTTAATAATAATAGCACTGTTTTTAAGCAAAGTCAATAATAATTTATTGAAAAACAATAAATAAAAATAGTTGACATATGACAATATAAGTATTATAATATAGCATATACCAACAATAGAGGTGATGAAATGCCCAGATGCAGTAAAAAACGTATAGTAGGAAAAATGCCTGTAAGCCGCTATTTTAAAAGTGACAGTAAAAACCGTATGAATATTACAATGAGTGTTGAAGAATTTGAATGTATAAGGCTTATTGATTATATGGGTTTAAATCAGAATGATTGTGCAGATAAAATGCAGGTTAGCAGAGCTACAGTTCAGGCTATATATGCGGAAGCCAGAAAGAAAATTGCCAGATTTATAGTTGAAGGTATTAATCTCTTAATTGATGGAGGAGATTACGAAATCAGAAATGTAATTAATAATAAAAAGGAGAATGATATTATGAAAATTGCAGTAACTTATGAAAATGGTCAGGTGTTTCAGCATTTTGGTCATACTCAGCAGTTTAAGGTCTATGAAGTTGAGAATGGCAAAATTGTGAAAACAGAAATTGTGGATACTAATGGTCAGGGTCACGGAGCGTTGGCAGGATTTTTGTTTAATGGAGGTATTGATACCCTTATATGCGGTGGAATTGGCGGCGGTGCAAGAAATGCCCTTGCAGAAGCAGGCATTAAGCTTTTTCCGGGGGCAAGCGGTGATGCTGATGCCCAGGTTGAGTCTTTCCTTGCAGGCAATCTTGACTATGATCCGGATACAATGTGCAGCCATCATAGTCATGAAGAGGGTCATAGCTGTGGGGACCATGGTTGTGGAAGTCATGGCTGTCACTAATTATCAGAGTTTTATTCAGGTAACAGATTTTGTTTATTAACTTATGTCAAGCGGAGTTTAACAACTCTGCTTTTTTATATAAAATTAAGAAATTAACCATTGTATTTTGAAATAATGTGTTGTAGAATAATACGGTATGCAAAAAATAAAAAAAGAGGTAAAATATATGTATCAAAATACAAGTAAAGAAGTATTTAAAATGAGTGTGCCTATATTTTTTGAGCTGCTTTTGCAACTTTTGGTAGGTAATATTGACCAAATAATGGTCAGCCATTATTCTCAAAGCTCTGTAGCTGCAATTAACAATGGCAATCAAATTATGAACATTATTATTATTGTGCTTAACTGTATGAGTGTTGCTACAACAATACTGATTACACGGGCATTTGGTGCCGGAGATAAAAAGCAGGCTAAGATTGTTTCAAATGTGTCAGTATATCTTTTGGCAGCATTTAGTGTTATAGTTACGGTGCTTATATTTATATTCAGCAAACCTATTTTCAGAGGGTTGTCAATTCCTGATGAAATTCTTGACGAAACAAGTAAATATACAGTGATTGTAGCAAGTTTTGTTATCGTTCAGGCTGTATATATGGTAGTTGCCGCAATATTAAGAAGTTACAATTTTATGAAGGAAATTACTATTGCAGCAATAATTATGAATGGCATAAATATTGTGGGGAATGCAATACTTATCAGATTTTATGGTATTATAGGTGCTGCTGTTTCAACAGATGTCAGCAAACTTATAGGTCTTGTACTTATAGTAATAGTGTTTCTTAAAAAAACAGATATGGATTTGAGTTTTTTAAGGCTTAAATATTTTTCAAAGAATATGGCTAAAAGACTTATGGTAATTGCCATACCGTCAGGGGGCGAGGCATTAAGCTATCAGCTTTCTCAGATGTACATATTAAGATTTGTAAATACATTTGGTGTTGCGGTTATTGCATCAAGAGGCTATTGCAATATGCTTGCAAATATTGCCTATGTTTATTCAATGGCTATAGCACAGGCAACACAGATATTGGTAGGTTATTTATATGGTAAAAATGATTATAAGAGTATTGGTGTAAGGGTGAGAAATTCCTGTCTTATATCTTTGGTTGTATCAGTAAGTATAACAATAATTCTTCTTATAAATTCTGATACGGTTGTTGGTTTGTTTACCAATGAAGAATTTATACTTGACCTTTGTCATAAAATATTGTTTGTGGAAATTGTACTTGAAGTAGGTAGAAGTATTAATATAACTATGGTAAAATGCCTTGTTGCAACAGGTGATGTAAATGTACCTGTAATATTTTGTGTGTTCTCGGCATGGATTATAGCTGTGGGCTTAAGCTATGTATTTGGCATAAGGCTTGGATTCGGTCTTGTGGGTATATGGTGTGCAATGGCTTGTGATGAGTGCTTGAGAGGTTTTGCATTTATTATAAGGTTTTTGCAGGGAAAATGGAAACTCGGTAAAGAATAATTAACTTATTAAAAGGAGCTATGGAAATTTCCATAGCTCCTTTAATTTTATTGACTTATTCCTTAGGAAGTCCATCAAGAGGTTTTACTTTAAGTGAAATACCATCCATATTAGGTGACCCAATACCAATAGGGTCTGAAGTAACAAGCTCTATATTAGTGTAGTTTCTGTTTTTGAAAGCGGTAAATCTGATATTTGGTGTATTATATTCTTTTTTCATAAAATTTACCTCCTTTCTTAGCTTGCAGCCTGTGCTGCCGGTATAGTCTTGGAAACATCGGTTTTATTATATATTGTGTTGCCATCCATTACAGTGTAAGGAACCAGTACAATAGAATCCTTACAAGCTATAAATGTCTGAACATATATATCTTCAAAGCTTGTAGAACCGATTTCACCAAACAGCATATTGGCACCTGAGTAAGGATATTTCATTTCAGTATCCGTAGTATCGTTAGTCCACTCTTTTGTTGTTTCATCTTGCTTAAGAGCCATTACTGCAGTGTTGGCTACAGTAAATGAAATACGATTGTTAAGGGCAAATTCATCAGCTTCAGTAGCTAAACTAACATATTGACTGTCAACTGATTTATCAGCATTATATACACCATCAGGTGCGTAAGTTTTTAATGTGTTAAATGTAGCTGCATCATAAGGTTCAAAACCTACACTGCTTACAGTATCAAGATAAACTTCAGGTGTATCCTGTTCAGAAGCAGGTATATAAAGTCTTGCAACCAATCTGTAAACGTCATAGCCGGCCATGGTTGAAGCATCTAATCCAAGTTCCTGACCGAATACTGTATCTGCCAATTCTGAAACTGAACCCATTCTCTCAGAATAGAAATTTGTATCAGTTGTACTCATCTGTTGAGTTATACCGGTATCCTTTTCATTTGCGAAAATGTTGTTAGGGTTAAATATTCTTATTGATTTAACAGGAACTGCTGCTGAAGCTGTAATCCTATAAGTCTTACCGTCTTCCAATTTATAAGTAAGCTTATCTTTACTGTTAGGAACAGAAGTACCTGTTATTGCTGTTCCGGCTGCTACATCTGTAACTACGATTGTACCGGACTTATCAATAGTAACATCACCCGTACTGTTTTCAGAGTCATTGAGATTAAGTGTAAATTCAATGTATCCGTTTGCATCAAGCAGGCCGTACTGGTTAGCATTAACCATTTCCTTGGAACCGCCCGTAGGATCAATACCGTTGTAGGTGTTGTCTGAGTAATTGCCAAATTCGCCAAGAGAAGGCGCTCTTAATTTGTATGATGTATTGGCTCTTGCATCGTACTTTGAGTACGTTGATGCAGCAGCTGCTTTTGTAAGTACAAATGTTTCGTTCTTGCCTGCGTTATGTGCTATCTTATCAAAACCAAAGCCATACTGACCGTATCCAATAGATGTTGTGCTTGTATTTTCTTCAAATCTGGCGGTTGAATCAGATACAAATTCAACACCGTATGTATGAGAAGGAACTGCATCAGTAGGAACGGTATAAGTAAATGTACCGCCTGAATAGCTATGATATTTAATGTCTTCATTGCCTTCGGTTTGATCCACACGAGTATCATCTATAATAGGATACCACTCATAAATGCTTGTGGAAGTAGAAGTAAATGTAATAGCCTGACCAGGTGAAGTTTCAAATTCAAGTGGGCTGCCGCTCTTTACAGTTACTTTTTTGCCACTAGGATTAGTAACAATAACTGATGCAGAAGAATCAGTGCCTGTTACCATAAACTTTACATTTATGGTTTGACTAAGAGTTATAGTCTGGTTTTCTGTGCTTGCACCGGTATCGGTTGTACCATCACCTGTAAGAGTAACGGTTAAAGCGTTGTAATCATCATGATTTACATAAAGTATAGCTGCACCTGTAATACCTGAGATAGTAAATGCACCGTCACTTGAGGTGGTTACTGACTTGTCACCGACAGTAACTGTTGCACCTTCAATAGGGTCGCCATTGCTGTCAACTACAAGACCTGATACGGTGTATGTAATTGGCTTAGAAAGGCTTATGGTATACGTATCAGATGTTTTAGCCTCTGATACGGAATCAGTTGTTAATGTATTGTAGCCTGTTGCAGTTACAGTGAATTTAACAGGCTGAGTAAATTCGTCAGTAAATGTGAATATACCGTTTTCATTTGTAGTTACGGCTGAGATACCGCTAATGTTAGGAGTAACTGTTGCGTTTGCTACAACCTCATTATCAGGACCGACAACCTTACCTGAAACAGTGAACGGATCAATTTCGCCTGAAACCTTCATACCAATAAATGTAGGCTTATTATCGGATGTAATATAAATAGTCATCTGTTCAGTTGACGTATTGGTGTATGATACAATACCAAGCTGACCTAATGCTGTAAGTTCATTACCAACTGCTAAAGCCTTAGAAGCAGTTATATTTGTCTTATCTGTAGATATAAATGCCTGACCGGTTGTGCCTACATAGTAAGCAGTAAATGTACCGCCCACAGGAAGTAAATAAGAGAAGTATCTTTTCTTTGTACCGCCTGAATCACCGCCGGGATGAATACCCTTATTAATCTGACCTGCCACAACACCGTTATATGTATTGGTATCATTTGAGTTTGTTACAATACTATCGCTGCTGCCTGCTTCATATACAAGATTGTTTCCAAGCTCGTTTGTACCTGAAGATATTGACTCAGGAGCTTCGTTAAAATTCCAGCTATATTCGCTGACTTTTTCCTTTTCCGTATATTCAATGGTTATTGCTGTTGTATCAGATAAAGTGAATGCACCTGTTGAGCTTTCCACACCATCAATGGTAATTGTTACATCATAACCTGATACCTCGGAAGCAGTAACAACATAGGCAGTACCTACAATACCTGTAAATGTATAGCTGCCTGCTGTTTCTGTTGAAGTAAGTGCAGTACCTGAAATTGAAGGAACTGCCGTAGCTCCCGTTACATTAACTGTAATAGTAGTTTTAGCAATTGCAGTATATGTAATAGTAAGGTCTGTAGTTGCTGTGTTGTAAACAAACCTCTTGGAAGATGTAATATCCTGAGAGCCATACTTAATTGTGTAAGTATAATCAGTTACATCGGTTACATTAACTGTATAAGCAGTGTTTTCTGTTAATGTATAAGTATTGGCACTGTCAGCAACAACCTCTGTACTGTTTAAAAGAATGCTGTAGCTGCCTATGCCTTCGGGACTTACAGTAACATTTAATGTACCTGTAGCAGCTTCCGTAGCCTCACCGCCAATAACAAGCTTTTCAATATAGGCATTGCTGCCTGATGATGCTGAAGTTATATAATATGTTCCGCTTTCTGTTGCTGTATACTGTGTTTCTGCACCATTTGTAAATGTTGCCTCTTTTGTGGTAAATGTAAGATCACTGTAAAGGGCAAGGTCATTACCGCTTTTGGTTGTAACTTTAATTACATCTCCTGCATTAAGAGCAAGTTTAATGTAAGTCTTGTTTGAACCTCTTAATTTTGCTGTTGCACCGCTAAAATTACTGGAAGTAATAGCACTAAAGCTAACATTACTGTATGTGCCGGTGTAATTTGTGGCATTTATTACTGTTTCACCGTCTGACGCTGTAGCATCGCCAAATAAATAGGTTGTGCTTGTTGTTGGAATTGTATCTGCCTTATATTCAACAACAATTGTATTTTTGCCTGCTATGGCTGTAAAGCTGTAATTGCCGTTAGTATCTGCTGTAACCTCTTCTCCGTTTATGGTTACGGTTGAAACTGTGTAGTTTGCATTAGGAGTAACAGTAAATGTATACTCCTTGCCAACCGTTAATTCTCCTCCGTCATATAAGGAAACTGTACCGTTTTCAGAAGTAATATTAACTGTTGCAGTGTCAACAGGAGGAGTATCGCTGCTCTTAACACCTGCAGCCAAAAGGTGACACTCTTTACCGCTTGAATTGGTAATTGTGTATGCCTTGCCTGCTTCAACAGTGAAGCTTAATGCAGTTACGGTTGAAGCATTGCTTAAAGGAGCTGTATATCCGCTTATTACCGTGGTTGTATCCTGTATAACATCAAAGCTGTTTTGTGTAGGGCTTGTTGATGTTATGTATAAGTAAACATAGGCTGTACCACTGTATTGAGGAGTAATGGTAATTGTGCCACCGATTGCCCATTTTTTAGGCTTGGTATCTGCACAGCCGAATGTTTCACTTGCATCTCCCGATACTGCTGTTTTGTTAAAGGTGTATGTATCATCATAAGTAATACTTGTCATTGACATAGAACTTGCATCATTGCCGTAACCTGTTACATTAAGGGTATTAAATGATGAACCCTCTTTGTCATTAGGAAATACCTCGGCAAAATCACTTTCAACAGAAGCAGATGTTGTAGCTTCGGTATCCTTTTCAGTAGTTGTGGCTACAGTAGTTGTTTCAGTAGTTGTGGCTACAGTAGTTGTTTCTGTAGTTGTTTCAATAGTAGTAGTTGTAACCTCAGTTGTAGTTTCGGCTGCTGCAATATATGTAATTGTGATTACACAGTCAGAGCTAATTGTGTATGTATAAGTATTGTCTGTACCTGTTAATACCTGATCTCCAACCATTACGCTTTCTACTTCATATCCATCAGCGGGTGTAACCGTTAAAGTTACGTCACCGGCAGGGAAAGTATTGCTTGAAGAATCGTCTGTACAATTTACCGTACCGTCAGTTAAAGTAAATGTGCCGCCCTCAGCGAGAGATTCATTTACGGAAACCGTGTAAGTGTCTGCAGGAGTATCACCGGCAGCTGTATATATTATTTTGTATAAAGCAAAACCGTCAGTGGTGCCTCCCGTAAGAGTAATGGTATATGTATCTGCTGAATCAAAAGATAATTTAACAATATTTGCACTTGTTGAATTTCGAACTGAAATATCACTGCTGTCAATTGTAGCAATACCGCTTGCTGCACCGGTAACCGAAGCTATTGAACCGGTCTTGGTGCCTGCTGCTGAGATATAAATATTTGCAGAAGCAGCTTCTGATGCGGTTATTGTAAAACTGCCGTCCTGGTTAACCAATATATTGTTGGTTGAGGACTGTTCAAAGCTTGTGCCGTCAGTGAATGTAATTGCTCGTGTTTTAGATGAACCTGATGTACCAAGTCCGCCAACCCAATCAGCAGTTTCGCCGGCAGTCCAGGTTTTGATTGCATCTGCCGCCAAATCAACAACATCAGCCTCAACAGTACCGCCTGTTAAGTCAAAAGTCATAGATTCGGGAACGCCTAAGTTGATAAATAAAGGCTCATCATCGACTACACTGCTGAAAACAGTGTCATTGTCTGCAGACTCTTCATCTGCCCCGATGTCAATAGAAACCTCCTGTGTGTCAGTTGCGTCTGTGGCTGAATTATCATCTGCAGGAGCAGATTCTTCAACCGTTACGTCAGTAATGGTCATTTCGCCGCTTTCATCGGCAAATACGGCAACACCGTTGCCTATTACAAGAGATGAGCAAATCATCACCAGTGCCATCACTGAACCAAGAATTCTTTTGAAATCTAAATTCATAGTTGCATTCCTCCCTTTCTGTTAGATTTCTTGATAGTGCGGAATAACAATGATGCCAACTTAATAAAAAACAGCTGATAAATAAAAAAATCCCTTGTGGGGATTGGAATAAAGCTCAATAAAATGCAATATTGCTCTTTCCCCCTATGGCAATTTTGTTTTATTGAGTTGACACATTATTAGACCTTGGTATAGATAATTATGATTTTTGAAAAAACATAAAAACAAAAACAATAATTAAGTAGAATTAACTCATAAATATATTACCACTTTTTGTATAAAAAATCAATAAATTTAATATGTGTTTACAATTTATTAACAATAATAAATTAACAATAATAAAGACAGATATATAAAGTGCTGATTTATATTGAAGAAGTATTTTTGGGAAATAAATAACCGGTATAAATTTTAAAAAATTATTAACGGATTGAAAACACATAATTTTTTGTTGCTAAATGTAAAAAGGTATGATAAAATAAAAATATCCCGATACTTTGGTAAATATATTATTGTGGAGGAACTTATGCGTTCGGATTATAACAATAACGAAGTGTATACTAAGTTTGATGATGAAATTGATATTATTAAACTTTTAAAAAGACTGTTTACGATAAAGCATATTATTATAATGATAGTTGTAGGTATTGCTGTGGGCTCTGCGGCTTTTGCTTACTCTAAATTTGTATTGCCCGAGCTTTATACTTCCGAGGTATCTCTTTATGTAAACAGCAGTACCGTAAGAACTGACAGAAATTATTACAATGGATATAATGTTGTTGATATGACTTCTCTTGCAACATCCAGGAATCTTGCGGATTCTTATGTTATCATTCTTTCAAATGATGCAGTTATGGAGCAGATTGGCGATGAAATGCTTAAGATTTATTCTTATGATGAAATCAGCAAGTATTTTCCTGTTGATGAAAAAAACGGCAAAAAATATATAAAGGGTAAATATATTAATTCCTGTTTTAAAATTGCTCCCGTTGATGAAACGGAGATACTTAAAGTAACGGTTACCACACAAAATCCTGAGCTTTCTACCAATATGTGCAATGCGATGACCATAGTTGCTCCTGCTTTTCTTCCTACCATTGCAAACGGTGGTGCTGTTGAGCCTATCGGCAGCGCATCTGTTCCTGACGGCAGGTCCTATCCAAGCAATAGTTCAAATGCCATGAAGGGACTTCTTGCAGGTGTATTTGGGGTTTTGTTTATCCTTGTTGTCAGAATTTTAATGGATACTAAAATCAGGGATACGGAAAGCTTTAAGGAAAAATTTGACTATCCTGTTTTAGGTGAAATTCCGCTTATTAACAATGGTGAAAATAAAAAGGGTATTGGCAAGAACAGTAATCAGAATGGTCTTGATATTGATTCGTTTCAGGTTAATGAGGCATTTAACTCATTTTGTAATAATCTGGCTGTTACTATGTCTATGAATGATGAAAAAATTATTGTTATAAGCAGTCCTGAGATGAGTGACGGTAAGTCCACGGTTTCTCTAAAGCTTGCTAAGTCTATGGCTAATATGGGTAACAAGGTTCTTCTTATGGATCTTGATTTAAGGCGTCCTTCTATTCATAAAAAACTGGATATGCCAAACAATCAGGGGTTTACCAACCTTTTAAGCAAGCCTGAGGATTATAATAAGTTCTTACATAAAAACGTAATAAAGGGGCTTGATGTTCTTCTTTCCGGAGGCATTTCTCCAAACCCTTCAGAAATGCTTTCAAGTAAAAGAACCAAGGGTATTCTTGACAGATTCAAAGAGGAATATGATTTTATTGTTATTGATTCTCCGCCTGTTAATGTTGTTACTGATGCATGTATAGTTTCACGTATGGCGGCCGGCATAGTGGTTGTTGTCAGAGCTAACGAGACGCATTTTGATGACTTTGGCAGAACTGCTGAAAATATTGAGATTACAAGAACAAGAATTGCCGGTATTGTAATTAATGGTGTTGATGAAGCTGTAAGTAAATATGGCAAGGGTAAGTATGGTTATAAGAAGTATGGCTATAAGTACAGCTACGGTTATGGTTATGGCTATGATGTCCAAAATAAGGAAAAGGATTTCTAAAAAATATAGTTGAAGTTTACAGAGAGGTGTATGCCTCTCTGTTTTTATTGGCAGGGAAATATAACTTTGTGCAAAATTTGTATAATTAATGTATTTTTTGGCGGTTTTATGGAATACAGATTGACGAATTTAAAAAAAAATGTTATTATGTAATTAATTGAGGGTTAATAAATTTTTAATGATTTGTTAATTAAATGTTTCATATTTGGAAACTGACAATATAATGTGTTTTATAGGGAGAAATTACTATGAAAAAGGCTCTTATTACGGGAATTACGGGACAGGATGGCTCATATCTTGCAGAGTTTTTGCTTGAAAAAGGCTATGAGGTTCATGGTATTACAAGACGTGCTTCGATTTCCAATACGGCAAGAATTGACCATTTGATTGCAAAAAATGCAGTAACGTTACATGACGGCGATTTATCGGATTCTTCAAGCTTAATCAGAATTATCGGTATTGTTAAGCCTGATGAAATTTATAATCTGGCTGCACAAAGCCATGTTCAGGTCAGCTTTGATGTACCTGAATATTCAGGCGATGTTGATGCCATAGGTGTTTTAAGAATTTTAGAGGCTGTTCGTATTCTTGGTTTAACTAAGACCTGCCGTATTTATCAGGCTTCAACAAGTGAGCTTTTTGGTAAGGTTGAGGAAGTTCCTCAAAAAGAAACTACTCCCTTTCATCCTTACAGTCCTTATGCTGTTGCTAAACAGTATGGATTTTGGATTACTAAGGAGTATAGAGAAGCTTATGGTATGTTTGCCGTAAACGGTATTTTATTTAATCATGAGTCAGAACGCCGAGGTGAAAATTTTGTTACAAGAAAGATTACCCTTGCGGCAGGACGTATTGCTGAGGGTTTACAGGATCACCTTGAGCTTGGTAATATGGATTCTCTGCGTGACTGGGGTTATGCAAAGGATTATGTTGAGTGTATGTGGATGATTTTACAGCATAATACTCCTGAGGATTTTGTTATTGCCACAGGTGAACAACATACCGTAAGAGATTTTACGGAAAAGGCTTTTAAGGCAAATGGTATTGATATTCGTTGGGAAGGCAGCGGACTTGATGAAAAGGGATATGACAAGGCTACGGGAAAAATGCTTGTGTGCGTAAATCCTGAATGGTTCAGACCTACAGATGTTGATAATCTCTGGGGGGACCCTACCAAGGCTAAAACGGTTTTAGGCTGGAATCCACAGAAAACAAGCTATGAAGAACTTGTAAGAATTATGGCTTGGCATGACAGAGAGCTTGCCAGAAAAGAGGCTTGCTGTAAGTAAATATTTTTATTTATATTATTACCCTTCTCTCAATATCTTTTGGGAGGGGGTAATATTGTCTATTCATTCTACATAAAAGGAGTGTATTATATTATGAATAAAACTTCCAAAATATATGTGGCAGGTCATAGGGGTATGGTTGGTTCTGCTATTGTACGCTGTCTTGAAAAGCAAGGTTATACCAATATTATTAAAAGAACTCACAGTGAGCTTGATTTGACACGTCAGGCTGATGTTGAAAAGTTTTTTGCCGAGGAAAAGCCGGAATATGTTTTTCTTGCTGCAGCAAAGGTGGGCGGTATTATTGCCAACAGTGAGGCACTTGCTGATTTTATGTATGACAATATGATTCTTGAAATGAATGTTATACATGAGGCATGGAAAAATGGATGCAAAAAGCTTTTATTCCTTGGTTCAAGCTGTATATATCCAAGAATGGCACCTCAGCCTATGCCTGAATCCTGTCTGCTTACCGGTGAGCTTGAAAAGACAAATGAGGCTTATGCTTTGGCTAAAATAAGCGGATTAAAGTATTGTGAATTTTTAAATAAGCAGTATGGCACTGATTACATAAGTGCTATGCCTACTAATCTTTATGGTCCCAATGATAATTATCACCCTACACACAGCCACGTGCTGCCTGCTTTAATAAGACGTTTTCATGAGGCTAAGGAGGGGGGACTTAATGAGGTGACCTGTTGGGGAACAGGCTCTCCTCTAAGGGAGTTTTTATATGTTGATGATCTTGCCGATGCCTGTGTATTTCTTATGAATAATTACAGTGGTGATGAAACCGTTAATATGGGGACAGGTAAGGAGCTTACAATTAAGGAATTGACTGAGCTTGTTGCAAAGGTTGTGGGCTTTGAAGGTGAAATAAAGTGGGATACTTCTAAGCCTGACGGTACACCAAGAAAGCTCCTTGATGTGTCAAAGCTTGAAGAACTTGGCTGGAAGTATAAGACTGAGCTTGAAGAGGGTATACGTCTTACTTATGAGGATTTTCTCAGTAACCCTATGAGGGCAGAAAGATAGGTGAATTGCTGTGAATATATACGGAGTTATTATGGCAGGAGGCGGAGGTACTCGTTTCTGGCCTTTATCAAGGCAGAAAACACCTAAACAGCTTTTAAATTTGTCAGGCAGGGATTTAATGGTTAATGAAACTATTGACAGACTGGCAATGACAATTCCGGGCAAAAATATTTTTATTGTTACAAATGCGGCACAGGCCGAGCCTATGAGAAAGGCAACTTATGGCAGGATTATGCCGGAGCATATTCTGTCAGAGCCTTCCGCAAGAAATACTGCTGCCTGTATAGGCTATGCAGCTATGGAAATTCTTAAAAAGTATGGTGACGGAATTATGGTTATTGCGCCGTCAGATGCTTATATTAAAGATTGGCAGGAGTTTACAAATGTACTTGCTGAAGCAGTTGATGCGGCAGAAAAGCAGGATAAACTTGTAACTATCGGTATAACTCCTACATTTCCTGCAACAGGCTATGGCTATATTAAGTTTTCCGGTAATGATATTGCCAAGGCTAAGGCTGTTGAAGAATTTAAGGAAAAACCTGACCTTGAAACTGCTAAAAAATATGTTGAGTCAGGCTCTTATGTATGGAACAGCGGTATGTTTATATGGAAGGCTTCAACTATAATGAAGCACTTTGAAATACTTTTGCCCGATATATATAAAGACTTGCAGACAATAGGTCAGGCTATGGGCACTGATAATGAATACAGTGTTATTGAAAAGGTTTATCCCGGGATACAAAAAATATCCATTGACTATGGTATAATGGAAAAAAGTGATGATGTTTTGGTTGTATCAGGTGAATTTGGCTGGAGCGATGTAGGCTCATGGGATATGCTGGGTGTACTTCATGAAGCTGATGAAAACGGCAACATATCTGTAGGTGATGTGCTGCAGATTAATACTGAAAATACTATAGCTTATGCTGAAAATATGTGTGTTGCGGCTGTAGGCGTCAAGGATTTGATTATAGTTCAATCTGATGATGCAGTTATGGTGTGCAGCAAAAATAATGCACAGGATGTAAAAAAAATTGTAGATGCTCTTAATGAGCGGGGACGTAAGGAATTACTTTAGTGAAAGCAGAAGGTAAACATTAATATGAAGTGTTTGATATTAGCCGGAGGAGCAGGTAACCATATGTGGCCTGTTTCAAGAAAAAATTATCCGAAACAATTTGTATATTTAGATGGTGAGCACTCCATGTTTCAGAATACTATTC
>DBGCRA010000087.1:0-7226 GCA_048359195.1 Candidatus Gallispira sp. | reverse complement strand
GACAAACGCATCAAGTTTCAAAAGTGTTAAGATTTGAAACATTTTAGTTACATATTTAGACTTTTTAATAAAATTAACATATGTTTTTCATATTACAATGTCAATATAGCATAGTATTTTTAAAAATTTAACACATTTGAAATACTTTGCAACAAAAACTTAACTCGTGCGTTTGTCCTGCACGGCTTTCAGGACAAACGCACGGCTTTTATACTCTCAATGTCAGCACACAGCTGCCCTGTGACTTACACTCAACCTTAATGCATCCATCCTTAACAATATAAGGCACAATCTTTGTATTCCAGCTATCTTCACCCGATTCCAGTATTTTGTTAAACACGTCGCCGTTTTCTGCCTCTACTCTCCACACAGGTACAATTACCTCTTGAGGACTGTCATTATTATTAATTAAAACAATAATTTTTTCATCATCTGTCCATCTGCCATAGCACATAATGCCATAGCTCATATAAAGATAATCAAGAGAACCCCAAGCAAAGGCTCTGTATTGCTTATGAATAGCAATAAGGGTCTTATAGTAATCAATCAAATCCTTATCCTCATCACCCCAAGGATAAGTACGTCTGTTGTCAGGGTCAGTCCAGCCTGTTACACCTGCCTCATCGCCATAATATATGGTAGGAGCACCAATCCAAGTCATCTGGAATGTAATTGCCTCTCTCATAATATTCATATTTATGCCTGTATCAGCCTCGTGAGCACCCATTGTATGAAGTCTGCCAACCTTTTTATTTGTTCTTGTAAGAAATCTTGAATGGTCATGGTTTGAAAGCTCATTCATAGCAACACTAAGACTCTCAAAGCTAAAGCGTGACATAAAGTAACGCATTTTACTTTCAAAATCTCCTGCATTGTTGTATTTATCCCACGAACATTGTTCGCTGTGCTTTTCCATACCTGTCAAAAACCATGTAATAGGCTCCATAAAGGCATCATAGTTCATAACCGTATCCCACTGGTCACCCCTAAGCCAATCCTTTGGGTCGCCGTAATGCTCTGCAAGTATAATGGCATCAGGATTTGCCTCTTTAACAGCCTTTCTGAAATCCCTCCAGAACTTCATATTATACTCCTTACTTGTACATAGGTCCGCTGCCACATCAAGACGCCAGCCGTCTGCATTATAAGGAGGTGAAACCCACTTTTTGCCTATACCTATAATGTAATCATAAAGCTCCTGTGAGCCTTCAAAATTAAGCTTTGGATGGTTTGAATGACCCCACCAGCCGTCATAGCTTTCATTTCCCGGCCAGTGTCCTCCATGCCAGCTGAAAAAGCTGTGATAAGGACTGCTTTCACTCATAAATGCACCCTCGGGATAGCCGTTTTTCTTATAAAAACCTTCTCTGTCAAGCCACTTGTTAAAGGCACCGCAATGATTGAACACACCGTCTAAAATAACCTTAATGCCATTTTTATGAGCCAGAGCAATTAAGTCTGCCATTAGTTTATTGCTTGCCTCAAGGTTTTCTCTGTCTGTAGTTCTTATCATATACATTGTAGCCTCAGCATTGTCTTTTTTACCGTCTTCAAGAGGCTTCCCACCGTCATTTATAATTACACCGTAGTGAGGGTCAATGCTGTCATAATCCTGAATATCGTACTTATGATTACTTGGCGACACAAACACAGGATTAAAATAAATTACCTCGACACCTAAGTCTTTGAGATAACCCATTTTGTCCATAACTCCCTTTAAGTCGCCGCCGTAAAAATTGCACACATCAAGAAGCTCCACAGAAGCCCCCCAATCCTTTATGGCTTTTGATGTAACACCTAAATAAGCATATTCATTATCCACAACATCATTGGTTTTGTCGCCGTTATAAAATCTGTCCACATAAATCTGGTACATAACAGCGCCCTTTGCCCAGTCAGGAGTTTTAAAACCCGGAATAACCATAAAGTTATACTCTGCATTTACCTCCTTAACAAGTCCCTGCTTGTTGTAATAATAAACTCTGTCATTTTTACATAGCTTAAAGTAATAATTACCCTTATTCTCACCACAGTTAAAACTTCCCTCGTAATAGTCAAAATATTCCGTTGACTTAAATACCTTCATAGGATAGCTTTCACCTTCATAGCATATTGTAACTTCGTCCAAATCATCCTTACCTGTTCTGATTCTGACAAACACCTCATCATTTAATTCAGGTGAAACAGGAGTCCTGTAATTTTCACTTTCATCAGAAAAAATGGCATCTATGTTAATATATTCAAATTTCAGCTTAGCTAAAAGCAGGAGTCTTTCCATATAATCAAATTTTTCCATATTTTTCACCCCGATTTAGTATATACTTAAATTGTAAATGTAAATCACTGAAATGTCAAATATTATTTACAATATTAATTAAATAGGCTATACTTATTAAAAAGGAAGTGATTAAATGAAAGCTGAAATTTGTCAGACTAACATAATATGGGAAAATAAAACCGAAAATATAAAAAAAGCAGAAAGCATTATTAAAAGAAGCAAAAGTGACATTGTTATATTTCCTGAAATGAGCTTTACGGGATTTTCAATGAATACGGGTATAACGGGCGAAAAGGATGGCTATACCCTGAATGCAGTAAGAGAAATTGCTCTAAAATATAATAAGGCTTTGGGCTTTGGCTGGGTATATAAGTCAGAAGAAAGAGCAGAAAACCGCTATACATTTGTAAACGGCAAAGGAGAAATACTTTCTGACTATTCTAAGATACACCCTTTTAGCTACAGCGGTGAAGATAAGTTTTTTAAGGGCGGAGATAAAATAAGTATATTTGATTTTATGGGATTCAAAATATCAAGTCTTATATGCTATGACTTAAGATTTCCCGAAGTTTTCCAAGCTGCCTCAAAAAAGGCTGATATTATAATTGTGCCTGCCTGCTGGCCAAAGGCAAGAGCTGAGCATTGGAAAACACTTATTAAGGCAAGAGCTATTGAAAATATGTGCTATTTAATAGGTGTAAATTGTGTGGGCAATGTTGGAGGTATTGAATACAGCGGAGATAGCTGCGTTGTAACACCTAATGGTGATGTAATTGAAATGATTAGCAATAAAGAGAAAAATATTGTTGTCAATATTGAAAATGATGTAGAAAAGTATAGAAAAGCCTTTCCTGTTAAAAGGGACAGAAGAGAGGATTTGTACATAAAATTAAAAAATTTATCGCATGTGAGATAGACTCCCATCAATGAATCGGAAAGACAAATCCGACTGCCAAAGGCAGCTTTTGCGAAGCAAAAGTTCTGACGATTAATGCTCCGCAAGTCAGCACTTTTGTCTTACGACAAAAGTCGCACTAAGTGCGATCGCATTAATCTTTGCGATACAATGATGTGCACGAATTCGGAAAGGAATATGTTGGCTAAAGCCAACCCAAATTCGGCACCAATGCTTGACGGAGCTAGCATTGAAAAAATAACAAAAAAAAGATGCCGTTTTTTAACAGCATCTTTTTATATACTTACTATAAATTAGCAAACACCCTGAGCAAGCATTGCATCAGCAACCTTCTTGAAGCCTGCAATATTAGCACCTGCTACGAAGTTATCCTTCATACCATAAGCCTCAGCCTGTTCAGTCATATTCTTACAGATATTAACCATAATACCGTGAAGCTTAACATCAACCTCATCAAATGTCCAACTTAATCTCTCGCTGTTCTGGCTCATTTCAAGAGCAGAAGTAGCAACACCGCCTGCATTAGCAGCCTTAGCAGGAGCAAATAATACACCTGCAGCCTGGAATGCAGCAATAGCCTCTAATGTAGAAGGCATATTAGCACCCTCACCAACAGCAATACAACCATTAGCAATAAGAGCCTTAGCATCATCTTCATTAAGCTCATTCTGAGTAGCACATGGAAGAGCAATATCACACTTAATATTCCATACACCCTTGCCGTCATGATATTCAGCATTCTTATGAGTTTCGCCGTATTCAGAAAGTCTGCCTCTCTTAACAAACTTTAATTCCTTAACGTATTCAATATCTACGCCGTCTTTATCATAGATATAACCTGTTGAATCAGAGAAAGATACAACCTTTGCACCTAACTGAGTAGCCTTTTCAGCAGCGTAAACAGCAACATTACCTGAACCTGAAATAACAACTGTCTTACCATTGAAGCTGTTGTTCTTATCATTAAGCATCTGCTCTACAAGATAAACAAGACCATAACCTGTTGCTTCAGTTCTTACTAAAGAACCGCCGAATGTAAGTCCCTTACCTGTTAAAACACCTTCGTAAAGTCCTGTAATTCTCTTATACTGACCATACATAAAGCCAACTTCTCTGCCGCCTACACCAATATCACCGGCAGGAACGTCAACATCAGCACCAATATGTCTGTAAAGCTCTGTCATAAAACTCTGGCAAAATCTCATAACTTCATTATCAGACTTACCCTTAGGGTCGAAATCAGAACCACCCTTACCACCGCCAATAGGAAGACCTGTAAGAGAGTTCTTAAAAATCTGCTCAAAGCCTAAGAACTTGATAATACCTAAGTTTACTGATGGGTGGAATCTTAAACCGCCCTTGTAAGGTCCGATAGCAGAGTTAAACTGTACTCTGAAACCTCTGTTTACCTGTACCTTGCCGTTGTCATCAATCCAAGGTACTCTGAACATAATCTGTCTTTCAGGCTCAACAAGTCTTTCAAGAAGAGCAGCCTCCTCATATCTCTTGTCAGATTCAATAACAGGCTTTAAGGTTGTTAAAACCTCAGTTGCAGCCTGATGGAATTCCGGCTGAGCCGGATTTTTTGCAATAAGATCAGCAAGTACACTGTCTACATAACCCATAATTCAATTTCCTCCGTTCTGTACTTTTATTTATGCGTTGTTTATGGGGCAAAAAATTTGTGCCTTGGCACAAATATTTCATTTTTTGGAGTAAAAAAACACAAAGCCTTTAAGTGCTGTTGTGTAAATGCTCCTTTTTTTACCTTAATATAAATTATAATATGAAATACATCATTTGTCAACAAATTTGATTTGTGCAAATATAACGAAAAAAATTAAGTTTTTTATGCAAAAAGTTTAAAAAATAATATTAAATTAGTTAAAACATAATTTTTTAAAGATTTTTAATGCTTTAATTTAGCAAAATAAATACTGACAGATATTTAATTAAAACTATGATCTGTTTTTATCATTTTGAACACCAAGCAATATATTTTTTTCCATTGAAAAAACTCCCTTTATGTTATAAAATGTAGATAACAACAATAAAGGAGGAAATTATGAAAAAATTATTTTTTACTTTAATATGCACAATGCTTTTTGCACTGCCTGCATACGCAGACACAATTATTACTGCCCCCATTGACGGCAGACCCATAAGCAATGAATACCTTGGTAATCTGGCTGCTATAGGAAATGACAGCTTTTACGGTGTATCAAAGGAAAATCTGGACTTTTTCTCATCCTATGAGCCTGACAATCACCTTGGTAAAAGCGACAAAGTCAGAGAGGAGATTTATTCTCTTGTTTCAAAAAATAACAATGAACGTACAACGGTTATTATAAACACATCATCCTACATTACAAACGGTCTTGTAGGCAGCCGCTGCGGTATCAATTACAATGATTATAAAACGGCTCTTAATGACCTTGAAAAGCTTGTTACTGACTTTAATGAGCCTACATATTATGTAAATTTATCAATGCCCCGCTCACTTCCCGAAACACGTTTTAACCAAATTTGGTGTAACGATGAAAAGTTAAAAGGACTTGGCTCATACTATTTAAAATACAACAAAGATTCAGAAAACTATGATGAAATAAGCCGCAAATTCAATTATGTAACCCCAATACAATATATTATGGAATTCAGTTATGTTTACAACAAAGCATCTGAACTGGGAGAAAACAAACTTACAGACTGGGAAAAAGATTTTCTTAATTATTTCAAAAGAAATATTAAAAATAATGCACCTTACAAGCAGTATGTAGATTACTATACAAGACCTTATGAAGCTACAGCACTTATATTTAAACAGCTTGTTAAGCTGCAGAAGGAAGGATTAATATCACAGCTTGTTATAAGCAATGACGACTTACAGTTACCTGACTCAATTACCTATTTCTATGGTAAGGGCTGTGACTGGGTGCAGACTGAAAACGGCTCACCTGTTAAATACAGCTATGCCAGAACATATATGGAGTCAGGTCCCGCCTCAATACACAGGATTATAACTGACAACTACTCAAAACAGGAGCTTGGAAGAGCTAACACAGGCTCAGGAAAGTTTATAAACATTATATACGGCACTGACGAGATACCTCAGCTTATTTATGCAAGAGATTATACAAGAAGAAAATATTTAACACCACAGATTACTTTTTCATATAACGACGTAAGCCAGAATGTTGCTACTTTCGATGTTAAGCAGCCCGGAAATATAGCCAGAGCTTCCTACAACTTCGTTAAAAGTGATGTGGGGAAATATACCGAAAACCCTGCCTCTGTATATATTTATGATTACAGAGTTAAAACCGACAAGTCCTCATCAGCCATTGAAAAACTGAAAAAGGACAATAAAAATAATATTAATATCGGTTTAATAGAACTTTTTAACGGCACTGACGAAAATACTGTCTTCCAAAATATTTTTTATAATAAAAAGGGACTTTCTGTTTCTGATTTGGATATGTATTCAGCATGGAATACAAACGGAAATGCCATAGGTCTTGGTGTTGCTCACTGTCAGGTAGTGTCAATAGCTAAGGAAACAACCAAAAAGCCTGAGGAAATGATACTTGCTCAGATAAAAATGCTTGCTCAACACATTATTGAAGACGGACTTTATACTAAAAACGGCAAACTTACCCTTGCAAATAAGGGATATAAGCCTAATGTTCAGGATAGAACAGACTCAAAAACACTTTATGAACTTATGGATGTGAATAAAGTAATAAAAGAGCTTTCTAAGGAGTATACCTTAAAGGATAATGGGTATGCTGTAGAAGATTTAAGGGTATCAAAGCTTAACTTCCCTTGGGGCAGAACATTTGATATATTTGTTGATTTTGACGGAAAGGTTAAAAAGGTAAATTAGAGTTTAACTTCCGATTGGCTTGCCAATCGAAAGTTAATAATTCAAAAGCATTTTGCGGTCGCACAAAGTTTGTCTGTTATATTATTTTTTAATAATATAACAGACAACGACTGCGATGCTGTGCAAAAACGTGATTTTTCCTTATTCTA
>DBGCRA010000086.1:0-13732 GCA_048359195.1 Candidatus Gallispira sp. | reverse complement strand
TGAGCAAAGCGATTAAGGTAAATTTTTTGCGGCAATTTACGAAGTAAATTGTATCATTTGAATACAATAATAAGTACCCTCTGCCTAAGAGGCAGGGGACTTACTTAGTCGGTTAAATTAATGATTTAAACTTTTAATTTTTACTGAAATTAACTAATTTTTCCAAAACCTTTGCCGCTGCACCGCTGTCAATAGATTCCTCTGCCCTCTTAATACCTTCAGCAATAGTGTCAGCAATGCCTGCCACATAAATAGCCGCACCGGCATTAAGAAGCACAATATCCCTCTTAGGTCCTTTAACACCTGCTAAAATATCATTTGTAATCTTAGCATTTTCCTCACAGGTACCCCCGGCAATATCCTTGGCATCAGCATAAGGAATACCAAAATCTGATGGCTTAATTTCATATGTAGTAACCTGACCATTCTTAATCTCTGAAATACGTGTTGCTCCTACATTTGTTATTTCATCCATAGAGCCGTTACCGCAAACAACAACAGCCCTTTCAACACCCATAGCCGCCATAGCCTTTGCAAGAGGTTCGGTGAGATTTTCACTATATACACCAATCACCGCACCCTTTGCATTGCTTGGATTTGATACAGGTCCTAAAATATTGAAAATAGTTCTGATACCCATATCCTTTCTTGCCTGACCCACATTTTTCATAGCCTTATTGAAAATCTGTGCAAACATAAAGCCCATACCGACTTCCTCAATGCACATTTCAACCTTATCAGCCTCAAGCATAATATTAATACCAAGAGCCTCCAAAACATCAGCCGCACCACTTCTTGATGATATAGCTCTGTTACCATGTTTTGCTATAGGCACGCCTGCACCCGCTGCAACAAATGCCGCTGTTGTTGAAATATTAAATGTATTTGCACCGTCACCGCCTGTGCCTACAAGGTCAATATAATTAATATCTGTCTTTGGCTTAACGTGCTCTGCAAGCTCCTGCATAACTGTTGCACAGCCTACAATTTCATCAATGGTTTCACCCTTAATTCTTAAAGCTGTAAGAAAACTGCCAATTTGTGCCTGAGTAGCCTCGCCGCCAAGCATAATTCTCATTACATCCTTAGCCTCATCAAGAGTTAAATTCTTTCCCTCTACAACCTTACTTATAGCTTCTTTCATATTCATAATGCATATACCTCCGATACTTTAAAACTTTAATTGACTAAATAATACCACACTTTTTTAATAAGTTCAATATTTTTATTCTAAAACTACGATTTCCGGAATAAAAATAATTATAAACAAGTGAAAATAGAAAGGGAGATAAAAATGGAAAGCAACAATTCTCAAAACAACTACATAATTTTAAGCGGTCAGATTTCGTCAGATTTTACTTACAGTCATCAGGTATATGGAGAGGCCTTTTACAGTTTTACACTTTCTTCAAAACGATTAAGCGATACATTCGATACTTTGCCTGTTACAATATCAGAACGTCTGTTAATGGATATAGAGGCAAAAACAGGGCAATTTGTCACTGTCACAGGACAGCTTCGCTCATACAACAGCTATTCCGATGGTAAAACCCACTTAATCCTTACAGTATTTGCTAAGGATATTTCAATAAATGATGAAAAAGCAAAGGATATTAACAACATTCAACTAAACGGATTTATATGTAAGCCTCCCGTATACAGAACAACCCCCTTCGGCAGGGAAATATCAGATATTCTCCTTGCCGTAAACAGAGCCTATAATAAATCTGATTACATCCCTATTATCTGTTGGGGCAGAAATGCAAAATTTTCATCAAACCTCGAAGTCGGTACAAATATTATCATTACGGGAAGAATGCAATCCCGCAGTTATCAGAAAAAAATATCAGATTATGAAGTTATAGAACGAACTGCCTATGAGGTTTCAGTATCAAAAATCGAATTAATCAGCAATAATATTGACAAATAACAAAAAATAGGTTATTATTAGTTATGACATTATGTTTTTTGTACTGAATTAAAGGAGGAATACATATGAAAAGCGAATTATATGTTCAGTTTAAGGGAAACAATGTTGATACAAAAACATTAGTTGAAATGGCAAAGGAAATTTGGAAGTCAGACGGCAACAAGGTTAAGGATTTAGCAACCATTGAACTTTACTACAAGCCTGAAGAGGGCAGATGCTATTACGTATTTAACGGTGAAGGTTCAGACGATAGCTTTTTTGAAATTTAATCTTCGTTATTATTAATTAAGGGACTGTAAAACACAGCCATAAAGTAAGGATGACATCACCTTAATGTGATTTCATCCTTATTTTTGTATAAAAAGACCCTGTTTATTATGTTTGTATAATATTGTGTGCGATTTTTATAACCGCACCGAATATTATACAACCGATATAATTGATAGACTCCTATCTTTATCTAAAATAAGCAAAAAAGAAAAAGCTGCTGCAAAACAAATGAAAAATCATTTGTTTTGCAGCAGCCCCATACAAACATTAATTTACCTTCCTTCCCCACCAATCAACTCTTCCCACTTATCATCAATATTTTTCTGTATTCTCTCCACAATATCAACATATTCTGCCTTAACAAGGTGTCTTGTTCTTCCAACAGCTGACAGAAAATCCAACACAGGAAGCTTTTCCTTTGGTTTATAGCTAAGTCTTGTAACACCTCTTTCCACCTCATAAAGGGGAAAATAACAGCAATCAACAGCCTTTTTAATAACCTCCCTTTCATACCTTGGTTCATCCTGCCAGTTAAGGGGGCATGCAGAAATTGCCTTAATATACGCAAGTCCATAATTATCGGCATAATACTGTGCCTTTTTTGCCTTTACAATAAAGTCCTGGGGATTGCTTTCCGCAACAGTTGCGACATAACTAATATTAGTTGCCGCAAACAGTTTAGGTGTGTCCTTTGGCAAATAGGGCTTACCCTTTTCAGCTTTTCCAACGTGACTTGTAGCACTTTTAGCACCTAAAGGTGTAGTATAGCTGTACTGATAGCCTGTATTCATATATCCGCCGTTATCATATTCAAAAATTATCATATTGTGGTTTCTTATAGCAGCAGCAAGAGCTGAGCCAAGACCTATATCCATACCGCCATCACCGCTTACCATAATAAACGTAATCTTGCCCTGGGGTATTTCTCCCCTTCTCTGTCTTTCTTTATAACCCTCAAGTATACCGCTTAACGTTGCTGCACCGTTTTGGAAAAGATTGTGTACATAGTTTATATTAAATGCGGTTGTAGGATAACCCGTTGTAACTACCATACCACAGCCTGTTTGAAAAAGCATTACAACATTACCCTCTATTCCCTTTAAAAGAAGATTTATATTTACGGGAATACCACAGCCTGCACAAGCACTGTGACCTGCCACAAGTCTTTTAGGCATATTTGTTGCCTTTTTTAAGTTAATATTTTTAACAGTTACTTTGTTGTCCTTATCCGTAACATCATAATCCATTGAGGAATTAACATCTGTTACAGGTTCAAAATATCTTTCCTCTTTATATTCCTTACCATTATAAGCTCCGTAATAATCAAAAGCCTTTACTTCCTCAAACTCCATAGCCTCAATGCCAAGATAAAGCATATTTTCAGCATCTTCAACGTAAAATTCCTTACCGCCCAAACCAAATACCCTTGTAATAACCTTTGGTGTTACCATAGATTCAAAAAGTGCTGCCTTTACCTCCGTTGAAAAACTGCCGCCGCTGCCGTAAGAATCCTGTCTGTCGCCTATTACAACAACCTTTGCATTTTTACAGGCATCGGATATTTCCTCACCAAAGAAAGGTCGAAGTGCCTGAAGTGTAACAACACCTACACTGTGACCTTCATCTCTCATTTTATCAACAGCCTCTCTTGCAGTATCAAAGGCTGAACCTAAGACAATAAATATAACTTCCGCATCATCACTTCTGTATTTATTAACCATTGTATACTGTCTGCCGCTAATACTGTAAAAGCTGTCAAATTCCTCATAAATTATATTTTTTGCCTCCTCCATAGCAAGGCGAAGCTGATATTTATTGTTTATTATATCAGGCTCATTCATATAAGAGCCTATTGTAACCGGATTTTCAATATCAACGGCTGTATATGGAGGGATATAATCGCCTACATAATTCCTTACATCACTGTCATTTTCAAATATATTTAATTTCTTTTTCTGGTGACTTGTAAAAAATCCGTCAAAGGCAACTATAACAGGAAGTTTAACCCTCTCTGCCACTTTTAAGCCTATAATATTAAAATCATAAGCCTCCTGATTATCCTTTGCAAAAAGTATAATCCAGCCTGTGTTTAAGGCAAACATAATATCACTGTGATCCCCCTTTATACAAAGAGGAGCTGACACTGTACGACAGGCAACATTCATTAACATAGGCATTCTTGTACCGGACTGGACCGGAAGCTGTTCAAGAGCATATAAAAGCCCATTGGCACTTGTGGCATTTATAACTCTTGCACCGCTTAAACTGCCGCCGTAACATATACCTGCAGCCGAATGCTCACCTTCTGCCGCAATCATTACCGTATTGAGCTTTCCCTGACTTTTCAGTAAATCCATACCCTCAGGAATTTGAGTCGAAGGCGTAATAGGGTAATAACCCATTAAGTGATAATCTATCTGCTTTGCTGCCATACATACAGCCTCATTTGCCGATTTAAAAACAATCCTTTGACTAAGCATATATCTACTAACCCCCTAAACCTCATCATTGTTATAACTTTCGCTGTCCACCCAGCTATTCTCGCCAATATCAGTAAATTTAAAGTCCTTATTAATCAAGTAAATATTACCCACATTATCATAATATTCACCCTCTTTAACTGCCACAAGGGCGGCAGTAGGACAAATTTCAACACAGCGCAAACAACCTTTGCAGTGATACAGATCCATACCTACATTTACACCATCCTTAAACTGAAAAACCATATCCGGACAGGTAGAATCACAAAGCCCGCAATCAATACATTTTTCTCTTATATAATGAGGCAAAAACCCCTCACGGCATCCCTGAAGGTCATTTGTAATAGCATTGGCAAAGGCATAATTAACACCGCCCAAAGGGCTATTGTCATAACCCATGGCTCTTTGTGTATCCTTATATTCAACATAGGCATAATTTGTTTCTGCCTTATGTTCCTCCACTCTTGAATAACCCATTTTAAGAGCCATTAAATTGCCCGTCAGCTTATCAGGATACCTTGCCCCTACAGTACTTTTAACAACTTCCTCGCCATATTCAAGAGGTATAAAACCGCTTGCTCTTAACATTGCTCCAAGCATAACAATATTAAGCCTTGCATTGCAGTCAATGGCAATATCCATTGCATCAATAAGCCACAAATTACAGGAAGGAAGCTTTATCTTCTTAATAACCTCATTGGCAGAAAGATTTGTGTTAATAACAACATTTGTATTTTCGCAAATTCCTGCAAGAGTATTTTCCTTATCTGCAAGGGACAGCTTAAAAAGAGAAAGTAAATCAGGCTTTCTTACAGGAGCGTTAATTCTGATTTCATTTTGGGAGTATCTTACATAGCCTTTAACAGGTGAGCCTCTTTTTTCAGATCCATAAGAGGCAAAGCTCTGTGCCTCCATATTAAGATATACTGCACCTATTTCTCCTAAAAGTTTGCCTACAAGATTAGCTCCAAAACCTCCTATACTTTCAATCCTTATTTCATAATTATCTACAGACATAAAAACACCTCCGAACTTGTTTTACTAAATAGTATTCCAAGCCGGAGGTATTTTTATACTAATTTATATATATTCCAAAATCATAGCTTGCAAAAATTTCTGCCGCTTCAGGAGTATCCAGATATTCTGCAAAATCCTTAACACTTTGAGATGGTTCAAGACCATCATCAGTTTCCATAACTGCCACGGAATAAAGAATTTCCGAATTAAGACTGTCCTTTGGTGCTGATGTTATAATCTGCACTTTGTCCGCATTGGCAAGGGCATCTGTTTCATAACACACACCCGCTTCATTTTTACCTTCCGCCACAGCCTTTGCAACCGAAGGCGAGTCATTATATGTAGAGTTCTTCATACTTAATACTGCCTTAAACACATTAAGGTTAATAAATATTTCCCTTGCAAAAAGTCCTGCCGGATCACTTTCCCCTACAATGGCAAGGCTTTTGGCTTCCGTAACAGTATCAAAAGACTTTACCTTAGTCTGTGTACCCCCATAGCCTGCTATAAGCACCATAGTATTTGTAAGTATAGGAGTAACATTTTCTTCCCTAAGATACTCGTCATTAACAAGATTATTAATCTGCTCCTTTGATGCCGGAATAAAAATATCACATTTTGAGCCATCTTCAATTCTGTTAAAAAGACTGCTTGTACTGCCGCTTACAATTTCAATATTAACAGGATTTTCAGCATTAAACTGTTCAACAACCTCATTTAATGCATCATTAAGGCTTGAATCCGCAAAAACCCTTATCTTATTTTCATCACTTTTATTGCCGCACCCCGATAGAATCAAAAGCATCGCAGCAGCCAAGCACAATATTTTTTTCATATTTAATCACTCATCCCTGTTATTTGTTGATTTTTGTTATTTTTTGTCGTATACTGTTTATGTTGTCATTCTCCAATCTGTGACGACAGAAAGGAGGTGCTGATATGGCAGAAATCATCGAATCCTTAATTCTGTCCATCGTAGCTGGTGTAATTGCCAATTACATAAGCAAGTGGCTGGATGGACGGAACAAAAATGACAACTAGCCCGGTCTTTCTTTTATAGGAAAGCAAAAAAGCCTAAGAGTTGCAGCTCTTAGGCTTTTTTGCTAATATGACAAATCATCGAATCCTTTGCCTAAAAGTATTATAACACACTCTTAATTTAATTACAACTTATTTTTCAAAATTTCATCAAGTATTTTATCTGCAACCTCATTCTTAGTCATAATAGGAAGCTCATATACCTTATCCTTAGTAATAATTGTTACAATATTTGTATCAGTGCCAAAACCTGCACCCTTTACCTTAAGATTATTTGCAATTATCATATCCACATTTTTCTTTTCAAGCTTTGCCCTTGAATTTTCAAGCATATTTTCGGTTTCCATACTAAAACCGCATAAATACTGATTCTTTTTATGTTCACCTAGATATTTTAAAATATCCTCTGTTCTCTTTAAGGCTATTGACATATCTCCGTCCTTTTTCTTAACCTTGTTATCATAGGTTACAACAGGTGTATAGTCAGCAACAGCCGCGGCCTTTATAACAACATCAGAGCTTTCAAATTCAGCTTTAACAGCCTTAAACATTTCATCAGCACTTTTTACATTAATAACATTCACAAACATAGGCGGCTTTTCAGTCATATTAGCCGCTATTAATGTAACATCAGCACCTCTTAACATAGCCTGCTTTGCAATAGCACAGCCCATTTTTCCTGTTGAATGATTAGTAATATATCTTACAGGGTCAATACTTTCCATAGTAGCTCCTGATGTAACAATTACCTTTTTGCCAACCATATCTTTTTTGCATTCAAGCTCTCTGTATATATATTGAACAATTATTTCAGGCTCCTCCATTTTACCCTTACCCACATCACCACAGGCAAGTAAGCCCCTTTGCGGCTCAATAAATTTATATCCGAATTTTTTAAGCCTTTCGATATTGTCCTGAACAATTGGATTTTCATACATATTAGTATTCATAGCAGGTGCAATATATATAGGACACTTGCAAGCCATAACAGTAGTAGAAAGCATATCATCAGCAATACCATTGGCAAGCTTGCCTATAATATTGGCAGTTGCAGGTGCAATTAAAACAGCATCAGCCTTTTTAGCAATAGCAATATGCTCCACCTCATAGCTAAAATTTCTGTCAAAAGTATCAATTATACATTTATTGTTAGTTAATCTCTCAAATGTTAAGGGTGTAATAAACTCTGTGGCATTTTTACTCATAATAACATCAACATTATAACCAGCCTTGTATAAAGTATGGGCAATAGTTGCTGACTTATAGGCTGCTATGGAGCTTGTTACCCCCAACAAAACAGATTTAGACAAAATATCACATCCTAAAATAGTTTTATAGATATTTTAACATTTATACTGATTTTATGCAACATAATTTAACTAAAAAAAAGACTGACACTTCAGCAGTTTATGTTCTACATAAATTATTCTAATTTTAACATTTGAATTACCTCACAACTCTCGCTTTACTTTATATATAACTTCTCGATAAATTAGAACTATAAAGTTGTATCTTTTAGATATTTTTGGGTATATGTACAAACTGCAAAACATTTTCCACATAAATCTGTTTCAATACCTGTACTTTTTGACATTATCTCTATTTGCTTTTTGTAACATTTCTCTATATCCACGATTTTTTCTCTTTGCACACCGACCGTCCATAAATTGTCCTTTAATGCCTGAGCAGGACAATTTATTACACATTGATTACAGGCCCCACAATGGGATTGATTTACTGGCTCATCACATTTCAAAGGTGCATTGGTCAGTAAAGAAGAAATACGTACGGCAGAACCATATCGAGGAGTTACCAATAAACAATTTTTCCCAATCCAGCCAAGTCCACCCCTCGTAGCTACCGTTTTATGAGGAAGTTTAGAAAATTTATCTTGGGTTACTTCCACACGTTCTGTGGTTTGTGCATAAGCTTCAAATCCCTTCTTTTTTAAAAAGTCTTCTCCTGCCATAACAATACCATTTAATTTTTTGTTTAAGGAATAATATAAATCATAATATTCTTTTGTTGGAGCTTTCTGTAGATCGGTAATTATATTTTTAGGTAGTGCAACAGCAATAGCAATTCCCACTTTAAAATTACAATTTTCAATCCCACTCATTTTCCCAATTCCAATCAAATCAGCACCGCAACAGTACAAAATTTTTTTGATTTCGTCTGTCAGTTCCATAAAATTGCACCTCGCAAATCCCTTTTATCATTCAGATATGAAATGATTATACCACAGATTTGTGAAAAATTCTACTACACCGGCAAGAAAAAAAGCGGTATAAATATCCCATACCGCTTCTAAATTCAATCACTCTGGATGATTACAAAGCCGAATGAAGAAGCTACTTCCTTATATAGCCTCTCCATTCAACAGTATTATTTTTTTGTTTATCCCCTATATCCATTTAAATATACCAGCAGCATATTCACATCAGCAGGAGAAACACCGCTTATTCTGCTTGCCTGACCAATATTGACAGGTCTAACATTATAGCCTGCCTTGTATAAAGTATGGGCAATGGTTGCTGACTTATAGGCTGCTATGGAGCTTGTTACCCCCAGTAAAACCGATTTAGACAAAAAATCACATCCTAATGTAGAATTTATAATAATTTTAACATTTATGCTGAATTTATGCAACATATTATTTTATACAAAAATAGGATTGTCATACAAAAAAGCCCCTCCGCATATAGAAACGGAGGGACTTCATCATTAGTTTTATTTATTTTTATAAATTGCCGTCTTTGTATCTGCGTCCCAATCAACATTTACTCCAAGCGCGTTGCCTAAAGCTCTGAAAGGAACAAACATTCTGCCGTCGGTAATTTCAGCCTTAACACCATTTTCCATAACTATTGACTTACCGTTAACAATCATAGTGTCACTGCCTGCTGTAAATTCTCAAATTATGTAACTGAAATATTTAATTTGTCTACCGGAAATCTAAAGCTGCTATCGAGAACCTTTTGAATAATATAAGCGACATCTGATGATGTAAGCATATTATCCCCATCTACATCAACATATTCCAGCCAATTATCCGTCTTATCTTCAATAGCCATTCTAAAATCAGTGTTTAAAACCTTTTGAAGAACAAGGGCAGCATCTTCAGCAGTTAATATACCATCACTACTTGCATCACCATACAGAATTTGAGGCTTCTGAGCAGGATCTTCTGTCATAGTTTCTGTCGTACTTTCTGTTGTAGATTCAGTAGTGCTTTCTGTTGTGTTTTCGGAAACGGTTGTACTCTCTGTTGTGGTTTCAGAAACAGTGGTAGATGCATCAGTTGTACTTTCTGTAGTAGCTTCTGTTGTGGTTTCGGTTGTTGACTCTGTAGTAGTTTCGGTTGTTGACTCGCTTGATATTTCCTCATCTATAACGATTTTTTCACCGCTAAATTCTATTGAAGAATTGCTGTCAACCTCTTTTACATCGGTTTCTACACAATCTGTTATTTTTGTTATCTTTATTGGTTCACTAACTTCCACATTAATGTTCGCTTGATTTTCATCATTGGAAACAACCTCGGCATAATTAGTCTTTGGAATATTTACATAAATGCTCTGAGAACCATTTTCATCAAACGATGCCAAAACATTACTTTCAATATTCTCGCCTTCAATAACAATTTTTTTGCTTTCATCAAAATTGACAGTTGCACTATCGGAAGTAACAACATATGCAAACATATTATCATTTTCAAATGTACAATTTAAACTACCCTCTGTAGATACTACATTATAGTTTCCTTTGGGTAATTCAAGCTTAATTTCGGCTGATGAATTATCAGCTCCACCGCCATAAATATTATAATCAATTATTATATCGGTATCTCCTGTGAAATCATTATCTTTATAGTAAATAGTATTTTCACCATTGCTAATTGTGAAATCACCGTTTAGCAAAACAGATAGGTTTATGTTTTCATTACTATTTACACTATTTGACATTAAACTTCTTGCAAGACCGCTACCATAATAGCTTTCAATTTTTGTTATATTATCATAACCAATAGATTTTAATTCGCCATAAAAATTATCGGCAGCACAGCTATGATATATTTTTATATTTTCATAATTATTATCACAGGCAATAATTGTAGGATAAAATGTTGAATTTGGATCATAGCAGTATACTTCATAACCATTATCATTTTTGATTGTTGAATATGGCATTAGTGTATGATATTCAACCTTGTTGTTACTTGTATTTACATAAGAGCAGTTTATAATTATAGAAAATGAATTGTCATTTTCCTTGACAGATGATGTTATTCCCTGCATAATTTTTGAAACATTATCCTTTTTCAGATTTGCAAAGCCGTATGAAACATTGTTATTTAAGCCATCTATACGTTGAAGTGCAAACAAATAATTAATTGTATCTCTTACTCCACCTGCTTGAGTGTCATTATACGGTTTATTTGTTCCATAAATGTAATTTGTTTTATATACACTTGGTTTAATTTCTAAAAATTTATTGTAATCAATTGAGCCTCTTTTACTCATGGCGATATATGAACTTGTTCCGTAGCATACACCATCCCAATCCCTCTTTGTTAATTTATTTATATCATTTTTATTTAAACCATTGCTTAAGAGCTTGTTTTTTGCTACATTACTAAATGAAACATTATTTTCGCCAAAATCATCGCTTGTATTTCCGAAAGATAATGAGTCTATTCCATACACAAAATTTGCAGTATTATTAAAGCTTAAGCCTTTTAAATCATTATCATTTATAACTACTCCGCTGGTTGAAGTTATAGTACCGTCTAAAAAATCAAAATAAATTTTTCCTGTAGGATAACTATTTGATGTTGAAAGATCAAAATAAACTGTATTAGAAGATAAGAGTCTATTAACCTTCAGTTCGTTGTCTATTATAAGCTTTTTGCCGTCTTTATATGTATAGACAGTAACACCATAGATTTGAACATCAGTATCACCTTTTACAAATACATTTTTATCAAATTTAACATATACTGTTCTACGGCAGTTTAAGGAACTTAAATAACCGTTGTTATTTAAACTGTCACCGCTATTTTCTCCGCTTATTTCTACAGCTATAACATTAAGCTTGCTGTGTTCAACAGAAGTAGATGCGGTTTTATCTCTTCTGTTTAGGTTTATAGTTATAACTCCGCCCTCTCCCGGAAAATCCACAGGGTCAGGAGGTGTAAATAAATAATCATCAGCATATGCCCTTAATCTAACAGGAAACATATCCTCGCTTACCTGAACATCAAATACTCCCGTAGTTGAGTCATAAAACTTTCCACTCTCTACATCACTTGCAGGAGCCATATACATTCTTGAATTAGGTATTGGCTCATTTGTACCGCTGTCTATTACCTTAATTACAATGTCAACAGAATCATCACTACCGTTCCCTGTCAACCTATACGGCTCGCTCTCACTGCCTGTTCCTGATTTAAAGATAGCAGATTGCAGATTTAAATAGAAAGCCGGACGAACACCGTTATTGTAGCTGTTGGCATAGTAGTTGGCATTGGCGTAGCCAACATTGCCGGACGGACTAACGCAGCGAACAGTGTAACTATCGCTGCTGTAGTTGGCGCCAGGGGAACGCAGCCAATAATATCCGTAGCTATGCGTTGAAATATAGCTTGACGAATATTCAGAATCGTTAACGGCAGCTTGCGTACACTTAGCCTTATAATAATCCCCAAGATTTGTATATACATTATAAAGCTGTTTTACATCAAGAAGGAACATTTCATCCGTTGTGGTTTCGCTGTAAGCAGTATCATAATTTTGAAGCACAGATGAAATTGAACTGTTATATCTGTGATAATCGTTCCCTGTTGTGGAATATTCATAAACGTCAAGAAGCTGTTTTTGGGTAACAGTTTTGATTGCAGAACGCTCAGCAGAGGTAAAATTGCTTAAAAATCCCGCTTCTTGGTCATATTCGTTTCCGTTCCATACATGCTCGGAATCGGGAGGATTGCCGCAGCTCCATACCACATTGCCTGCACTTGCCGTTGAATTAAGCCAATCCCTTATGTTGCTGTCGCCCCAGTAGTTAGAACCGTATTTTTCGCGGTAAAAACCGGCATAATATCCTCTGACATGACTGCCCCTTCTATCCGTACCGCTTGCATCAAAAGGTTTTATACAAAGTATTTTATCACTTAACATAAGAGGCAAATAACCCTCTTTATATTCTGTTGACATATCAGCGTCCAAATCAACCTTAATGTTTCCATTTTCATCTACGCCATCTGTTTTATAAAAGCCGACACATCTCCATAATATATCCTCACCCAAATAATTACCCATAAGTGCATAATCGCCTATTGCTATGTTTTCAACGCTTGCTTCGGCAGTGCTTATTCCGGCGGCACTTATTATATCTGAAGATATTTCTATTGCAGAGCCTGATATTACGCTATCTTCTTCATTTGAATATGATAAATCATTATCTGCAAATACAATATTGCAGCTTGTAAATGTCATTAACAATGCCATACCTAAGCTGACAATTCTCTTTAGTTTCATTTTCTTCACTCCTTCTTTCTTCAAATGATTTATATTATAATATTAACCTATAGATATTTCTCCTTCAATACTTCACACTCAATTTACAAAATTTCTCATTTTTTGTGAATTAAAATTATATTTACATTCCAAATAATTTAATTTATAATTTTAAGCGTGAGGTGATAATATGGAATATATAGTAAAAAAAATATTAAAAATTTTGGAAGAAAACAACATTTCCGTTTACTCTCTGGCTAAATCCAGCGGTATAAGTCAAAGTACACTGCATATGATACTGCACTTTAAAAGAACAATGCAGCCAAAGCACTTTTATGCAATTATAGAAAATTTGCCTATATCCATAAGTTACAGAAATGAACTTACAATATTGTTTCAAATGTATTCATTGGGACACAGCAAATACAGTGCAAATACCGCTATTTTGGAAATGCTTAAAATATTTTCCGAATATACCT
>DBGCRA010000085.1:0-7538 GCA_048359195.1 Candidatus Gallispira sp. | reverse complement strand
TACACAGATAGCTTGGTCTGAAATCCTGCCCCCATTGGGATATACAGTGAGCCTCATCAACGGCTACCATTGAAATGTTAACCTCCTTTGCAAAGGCTAAAAAGCTGTCTGTCATTAGTCTTTCGGGGGCAACATATATAATTTTATATGTATAATTTCTTGCATTTTCAAGGGCTTTGAAGTATTGCCTTTGTGTAAGAGTTGAATTAAGATATGCTGCTCTCACACCACACTCAATAAGTCCTCTGACCTGGTCTGACATAAGGGATATAAGAGGTGAGACTACTATTGTAATGCCCTCCATTTTAAGTGCAGGAAGCTGATAGCATATTGATTTGCCTGCTCCTGTTGGCATAACTGCAATTACATCTCTGCCATTTATTAAGTTTTCTGCAATTTCTCTTTGCCCTTGTCTGAAGGAGCTGTAACCGAATACGGTATTTAAAATATTAAGCATAATTTATCACCAATTAAAAAAATAGAGTGGATATTCTCCACTCTATTAATTATAAAGCTAAACCATTAAATGTCAACAGTTTTAACCTTTTCAAAGTCATCAATTACCTTTTGTGAAGGTGCCTTGCTTACCAATGAAACTGCAACTATACATATAACGGAAATTATAAATGCAGGGACAAGCTCATAAAGCCCTGTGTCATAGATTGTAAGTCCCTTAAGTGCTTCAATAGGACAGCTTGATGTAAAAAATGTATTCCATATAAATACGCCCAAACCGCCTGAAATCATACCTGCAAGGGCACCCGGCATTGTCATTCTCTTCCAGAACAGACTTAAAAGCATTGCAGGACCAAAGGCGGCACCTAAGCCTGCCCATGCATAGCTTACAAGATCCATTACCGAATTGTCGGGATTGAGAGCGAGAACATAAGCAATGACTGCTACTGCAACAATTGCAATACGGCTTAATAAAAGAAGCTGTTTGTCTGTTGCCTTTTTGTTGAATACTGTTTTGTAAATATCGTTAGATACTGCTGATGCAGTAACAAGCATCTGTGAATCAGATGTAGACATAATTGCAGCAACAATGGCACAAAGAAGAATACCTGCAATAAAGCCCGGTGTTAATTTCTGAACAAGTACCATAAATATAGTTTCGGCATCAGTAAAAGGTGTACCTGTTTTTGTTATGTAAGCATAGCCTGTTAATGCAACAAATACTGAAGCTATAAGTGTAATTGCAACCCACACTGTTGCAATAATTCTTGACTTCTTAATCATATCAGAGCTCTTAATGGACATAAATCTCACAAGAATATGAGGCATACCGAAATAACCAAGCCCCCAGCCTAAATTAGATACTATGTACTGCCAAGAGTAAGCAGAGCCGTCAGCACCGTGAGTAAAGCTCATATACTGTGGATTTCCGGGCACTGAGTGCACAATTTGACTGAAATCTGCACTTACAATACCATAAGCAATAATAGGAACAATGAGAAGGGCGAAGAACATTAACATACCCTGGAAAAAGTCAGTCCATACAACAGCAAAGTAGCCGCCCAAGAAAGTGTAAACCATAATTATAACAACACCTATTGTAAGACCGATGCTGTACTGAATGCCAAATACTGTGTTTAAAAGCTTGGCTGCTGCATTAAAGCTTGATGCAGTGTAAACCAAGAAGAATATGAAAATAATTACTGCACAGGTTACCTTTAATGCAGAACCCTTTGTATCAAATCTATTCTGGAAATATTCAGGTATAGTGATTGAATCATTGGCAACAGCAGAATACTTTCTTAATCTCTTAGCTACAAAAAGCCAGTTTAAATATGTTCCTATACCAAGTCCTATAGCAATCCAGGCTTCGCCAAGACCTGATAAATATACAGCACCCGGCAGCCCCATTAACAACCAGCTTGACATATCCGATGCCTGTGCGGATAATGCTGTAAGCCAGCTGTTCATACCACGTCCGCCAAGGAAATAATCGCTCATATTTGCGGACTTCTTAGAAAAGATAACACCTATGCCTACCATTGCACCTAAGTAGATGACGAAGGCAAGTATTGTCCAAATATTCATTTTAAATTTTCCTCCTTATCAAAATTGTAAAACGTAAGTATAATTATAACCTAATTTGGTAATATATGCAAGGCTTTTTGTGATTTAGCGGGGTGAAATAAATGAAATTTTGAGGGAGGGATAATTCATATATAAAAAACAAAAAAGCCCGACAATTCGGACTTAAAATAAAAAAGTGCCCAGAGACGGAATTGAACCGCCGACACGAGGATTTTCAGTCCTCTGCTCTACCAACTGAGCTATCTGGGCATAAGTTATGCACTCAACAAAAAACATTATATCATACAAAAGTAATTTTGTCAACAACTTTTTGACTAAATAAACAAAAAAAGTAAGCCCTTCCAAAAGCCAGAAAGGGTAGGGGGAGAGCCTTTGAAAGAGCCACTTGAGATTACACCAGTAACCTAATTAAAATATATCATAAAAATTTCCTGTTGTAAATTAACAAGATATGAACAATTGTGAACAATTTTTTACAGCATTATACAAATTAAACCGCCATTGCCTTCATTTATTATCTTTTGCAGTGTTTCCTTAAATTTGTACTGTGTATCCTCGGGCATCCTTAAAAGCTTTGCATTCAAGTCATCGGTAATAAGGTCTTTAAGACTTCTGCCGAATATACTGTAGTCCCACATATTCTCAGGATTTTCCTTATACTGACTGCTTAAATAGCCCACAAGCTCTTTTGACTGTTCCTCACTGCCAACTATGGGAGCTACGCTTGTTTTTATATTTGTCTTAATAAGGTGTATACTTGGAGCATCTGCATCTATTTTTATACCAAATCTGCTGCCCTGTTTTAAAACCTGCGGCTCTGAAATTGTCATTTCTTCAACGGAAGGAGTTACAATGCCGTAGCCTTTTTTATTAACCTCATCAAGGGCAAATTTGATTTTGTCATATTCTCTTTTAGCCTCTGAAAGCTGTTTCATCATTGAAATAAGCTCATACTCGCTGTTAATTTCCATACCTGTCGTTTCGGAAAGTATGTTGTAAAAAAGATTGTCATTAAGATTTACTTCAATATTTGCCTTGCCTTCTCCTAAATTAATATTGTCGGAATAAAGTTTTTTAACATTTTCATTGTTTTCAAGTATTGAGATATTTGCTCCTATATCTCTTATTCCGTTTATCTTTTTTGCCATTTCCTTTACTGACGATATTATACTTTCCTTAAGCCAGTGCTTGGGTGCCATTGTTTCAAGCCATTTGGGAAGATGAATGTCAATTTCACCTATGGGAAATTGATACAGTGCTTCTTCAAGAATGTTGTTAATATCCTCCTCAGTCATATTTTTGCAGTCGGCTGTTATAACGTTTGCATTGTATTTGTTTTCCATTTGTCTTGCGATTTCTTTAGTACTGTCACTTTCAGGTGTTTGAGAATTTAGTACAATAACAAAGGGCTTATTTATATTTTTAAGTTCATTTATTACTCTTGCCTCACTGTTAATATAGCTCTCTCTTGGAATGCCTGTAACCGTGCCGTCGGTTGTCAGTACGACTGCAATTGTGGAGTGATCTCTTATAACTTTTTGTGTGCCCAGTTCTGCCGCCTGAGCAAAGGGCATTTTCTGCTCAGACCATGGGGTAGATACCATTCTTGGCTTGTTGTCAATAATATGTCCGCTTGCACCTTCAACTATGTAGCCTACGCAGTCAATAAGCCTTACATTTAAGTCAATACCTCCATCAAGGCTTATTTTTACCGCCTCATTAGGTACAAACTTAGGCTCTGTTGTCATTATTGCAGTTCCCTCTGCAGACTGGGGCAGCTCATCCAAAGTTCTTGTTCTTACATAATCGTTTTCAATATTGGGTATAACAAGATTATCCATAAAGCTTTTGATGAATGTAGATTTGCCTGTTCTGACAGGACCGACTACACCTATGTATATGTCACCTGCTGTTCGCTTGGATATATCCTTATATATATCGAAACTATTCATATTTAACCTCCATATTATTTCTTACACTATAATATGATGCCGGGTTAAATTTTAGACTAACTTTTATTGTGAGATTTTAACAAAAATTAAAGTTTAATATTGTATGTTATTACTAAAATAAATTCTTTTTTTAAAAACAAATTTCAAATATATTAAAATTATGTGATTTTTGCAACATTTTATACAACTGTATCAAAATAAACGATAGCCCAAATGTTAAAAATAGCCAATTTTGCTTTTTTAAAAATTTATTTGACAAAACTTAAATTTCAAGTTATTATAGTCTTGTAACCAGTAAAAGGAAGCCCTAAAAAGGCTATTATAAAGGGAGGTAACTCAAAATGAAATCATTAAATATTAAGTTAGACTCTATTGATAAGGTAAAGGATTTTGTAAACGTAATCAATACATTTGACGGTGACTTTGATTTAGCATCAAACAGATACGTTGTAGACGCTAAGTCTATTATGGGTATCTTCTCATTAGATGTAAGTGCTGTTCTTCGTCTTGATGTTCATGATGATTCTGAGTTTGATGCAGTTAAGGCTGCTTTAAGTCAGTACGAAGCTTAATTTCTTAATTTATAGAGCTAATCCCCTCAGAGATGAGGGGATTTTTTGTTGTTGTATTAATAATTCCTACCAAAACACTTGACATTACTGTTTAAAAGTGATAACATATTAAATGCCGAGGAAAACACTCGGAAATATAAGAGGGATGGTGATAAAATGAAAATATCCACAAGAGGAAGATATGGCTTAAAGGCTATGGTGGATATTGCGGCAAATTCACAAGAAGGCTGTGTTTCTCTTAAATCCATAGCAGAGCGTACAAATTTAAGCGAAAGCTATCTTGAACAGCTTATAGCTCCCCTTAAAAAAGCAGGTCTTGTCAAAAGCACAAGAGGTGCAAACGGAGGTTATATTTTAGGCAGAAATGCGGAAAATATTTCAGTAGGAGATATTTTAAGGGTTGTTGAAGGACCTCTTGAGCTTGTGGAGTGTCTTAAAGGCGGCGAAAGCTGCGGTATGGGTGATTGCAGCCAATGTGCCACGAAGGACGTATGGGCAAGGCTTAGCGACAGTGTAAGTGAAACAGCTGACAATATAAATTTATCTGAATTAATATAAGGAGTTGAATATAAAAAATGGAGTATTATTTTGATAATGCAGCTACCACACCGGTAAGACCTGAGGTAGCAAAGGAGATTATACCATATTTTACCGAAAGTTTTGGTAATCCTTCAAGTATTTATAAAATTGCACAGAAAAATAAAAATGCGGTTGAAAAGGCAAGAGGTCAGGTTGCCTCTGCCATTGGTGCCGATGCAAATGAAATTTACTTTACGGCCGGCGGTTCTGAGGCTGATAACTGGGCAATAAAGGGTATTGCCGAAAGCTATGCTTCAAAGGGTAAGCATATTATTACATCATGTATTGAGCATCATGCCGTACTTCATACTTGTGAATATCTTGAAACAAAGGGCTATGAGGTAACATATCTCCCCGTTGATGAGTATGGTATGATTAGTCTTGAGGATTTAAAAAATGCTATAAGAAAGGATACTATCCTTATTACAATAATGTTTGCAAATAATGAAATCGGTACTATTCAGCCTATTGCTGAAATTGGTAAAATTGCTCACGAAAAGGGTATTTTATTCCATACCGATGCTGTTCAGGCAGTAGGTCATATTGAAATTGACGTTAAGTCTATGAATATTGATATGCTTTCAATGAGCGGTCATAAGTTCTATGGTCCTAAGGGTATCGGTGCTCTTTATATTAAGAAGGGTATTAAGCTTAATTCTCTTATTCACGGCGGTGCACAGGAGAGAAGAAGAAGAGCCGGTACTGAAAATGTGCCCGGTATTGTAGGTATGGGTCTTGCGGCAGAGCTTGCAGCCAAGGAGCTTCCCACAGAAGTTCCAAGACTTACGGCTTTAAGGGATAAGCTTATTAATTCAATACTTGAAAAGGTGCCTTATTCAAGATTAAACGGTCATAAAACAGAGAGATTGCCGGGCAATGCAAATATTTCATTTGAATTTATTGAGGGCGAAAGTATTTTGCTTTTACTTGATTATAAGGGCATATGTGCATCAAGCGGAAGTGCCTGTACAAGCGGCTCGCTCGATCCGTCTCATGTACTTCTTGCTATTGGCTTGCCTCACGAAAAAGCTCACGGTTCAGTAAGACTTACAATGGGTCATTTCACTACAGAGGAACAGGTAGATTATGTAATACAGGAATTACCGCCTATTATTGAAAGATTAAGACAGATGTCACCATTATACGAGGAATTTATTAAGAACAAAGGAGATAAGTAATTATGCAGTACAGCGAAAAGGTTATGGATCATTTTATGAATCCAAGAAATGTGGGAGAAATTGAAGATGCCAGTGGTGTTGGTACAGTAGGCAATGCCAAGTGCGGCGATATTATGAAGGTTTATTTAAAGATTGAAGACGGCGTTGTTCTTGATGCCAAGTTTAAAACTTTTGGCTGCGGTGCTGCTGTTGCTACAAGCTCTATGGCTACTGAATTGATTAAGGGCAAGACTATTAAGGAAGCTATGGAAATTACAAACAAGGCGGTTATGGAGGCTCTTGACGGACTTCCGCCTGTTAAGGTGCATTGTTCATGTCTTGCAGAGGAGGCACTTCACGCTGCTCTCTGGGATTATGCCGAAAAGAACGGTATTGTTATTGATGGTCTTGAAAAGCCTGTCAATGATATAAGTGAGCACGAAGAAATTCCCGAGGAGGAATAATTTATGAAAAAAGTTGTTGTAGGTATGTCAGGAGGTGTTGACTCCTCTGTGGCTGCATATCTCCTTAAGGAACAGGGTTATGATGTTGTAGGTGTTACAATGCAGCTTTGGGAAGGGGAAGATGTTGAGGGCAACTGCTGCGGACTTACAGCGGCTGAAGATGCAAGGGCGGTTGCTGCTAAAATAGGTATTCCTCACTATGTTTTTAACTTTAAGCAGGTTTTTAAGGATAAGGTTATAGATTATTTTATTAAGGAATATCTCAATGCTGCAACACCAAATCCATGTATTGCCTGTAACCGCTATGTTAAGTGGGAAGCTCTTTTGCACAGGGCAATGGAAATAGGTGCAGATTATATTGCAACAGGTCACTATGCTAATATTGTAAATCACCCTGTTACAGGCAGATTTACCATTAAAACTGCTGAAAATAAGGATCAGAGTTATGCTCTTTATAACCTTACACAGGAGCAGCTTTCACGTACTCTTATGCCTGACGGCGCTTATACTAAAAGTGAAATAAGAAAAATTGCCGAAAAAATAGGCTTAAATGTTGCCAATAAGCCTGACAGTCAGGATATATGCTTTGTTCCTGACGGTGACTATGGTACATTTATAAGAGAAAATACAAATGCTGAAATACCCGAAGGTGATTTTGTGGATTGTAAAGGCAATGTTATTGGCAGACATAAGGGTATTGCCAATTATACAATAGGTCAGAGGAAGGGCCTTGGTATAGCTTTAGGTGTACCTGCTTATGTTACTTCCATT
>DBGCRA010000084.1:0-12861 GCA_048359195.1 Candidatus Gallispira sp. | reverse complement strand
ATTAGCCTCAACACCTGGCTGATCAAACGGATTAACACCTAAAAGATAACCGCTGATGCTTATCACTTTGGTCAGTTGGTTTACTTCTTTGAAAAGGCTCTTGCTATCAGCGGTTATCTTTTAGGTGTTAATCCGTTTGATCAGCCAGGTGTTGAGGCTTATAAGAAGAATATGTTTGCACTTTTAGGCAAGCCTGGTTACGAGGAGCAGAAGGCTGAACTTGAGGCAAGATTACAGTAATTGGAATTTATTAAATTTAAGGCAGTTTCCGATTTTTGGAGACTGCCTTTGACTTTTATAATGAAAATGGGAGCCTTATTAGCTCCCATTAGCTTTGATAAATTTAATTTTTTACAGATTAGTTAGCTGCAGCTTCAGTAGCGTCTTCAGCTTCAGCTTCACCGTCAGTGGCTTCAGTTTCCTCTTCCGGTGTTTCTTCATCAGCTGTTTCTTCCTCAAGAGCTTCTTCTGTAGTTTCTTCAACAGCATCTTCAGCTACTGTAGTTTCTTCAACAACATCTCCTGTTGAATCTGTTGAACCACAACCCATAAGAGATAAACTCATTACACCTACAACTGCTGCCATCATAACAAATTTCTTCATAATACTCAGTCAATTATCCTATATGTAATTGACCTTCGCCTCCTTTGAAATAAATATTTTTTTGTTACAATTACATTTTATTCCTTTTTTGCAAATTGTCAATATATATTTGTGTTTTTTTTAACCAAAAATTTACATAAATTTGACAAAGGGTGAAAATAAAATATTTTTATACAGAAATTTGTTGACTTGTAAAATTATAATGATAAAATAATTATATTGTTATTATAAACAGGAGGTTATTATGAAATATAAAAATCCCGTACACAGAGGTTTTTTCCCCGATCCCTCAATAATAAGGGTGGGAGAAGATTATTATAAAGTTAATTCAAGTTTTCAGTATTTTCCGGCAATTCCAATATCCCACTCCAAGGATTTGGTACATTGGGAGCTTATTGGTCACGCTATTACCGAAAGCGAATATTTGGATTTAAGCGAAACTTTGGATTCAAGAGGAATATGGGCACCTGATATATCATATTATAATGGTAAGTTTTACATATTTGCAACATTAAGGCATAATTCACAGAACTCTGATGTCAGTCCTATGAGAAGTCAGCTTGTGATGACGGCAGACAAGCCCGAAGGTCCTTACAGTAAGCCTGTTATATTGCCTGTTGACAATATTGACCCATCACACTTTGTGGATGATGATGGAAAGCATTATATGATTATTGCCCCTGCAATTACAATTGTGCCCCTTAATGATGAATGTACGGAAGTTGCAGGAGAAATAAAACAGGTATGGGCAGGCACGGGCGAAAGATGTTCGGAGGGTCCCCATATACTAAAAAAGGACGGTTGGTATTATGCAATAGTGGCAGAAGGCGGTACAGGCTATGGTCATGGTATCAATATTGCAAGGAGCAAAAGTTTATACGGACCTTATGAGGAATGTCCTTACAATCCTGTTTTAAGGCAAACGGATCCTGATGCGCCTATTCAAAGAAGCGGTCATGGTGATTTGGTGGAAACACAAAAGGGTGAGTGGTGGTGCACTTATCTTTGCGGCAGACCTAATGAGGGACATTATACAACAATGGGAAGAGAAACAGGTCTTGACCCGGTAAAATGGACTGATGACGGCTGGTTTATAATAAATGACAGAAAGCCAAGTGTTGAGCAGAATATGCCCGATTTGCCTGTAACAGAATATGATAAAAATACATATTATGATTTTTCTAAGGGTAAAATTTCTCTTGACTGGGAGTGGGTCAGAAATCCTGACAATAAAAATTGGACTTTTGAAAAGGGATGTCTGAAAATAAATGCACAAAAAGGCTGGCTGTATAATGTGGCAGCTAAAAATACTTTGGTAAGACGTGAACAGGAGCTGAGCTATAACGCTGAAACAAAGGTTATGTTTAATCCAACGGAAAAAGGACAGCAGGCAGGCTTGACCTGTTATTATTCAACAGTAAGCTATATTCGCTTTGGAATATGCAGTGAAGGTATTGAGCTTGTTATAAACAGAAATAAGGTAGAAGAAAGAATTGCTGTTATAAACGATGTAGATTTTGATGAAGTTTATTTAAAGGTTGTTGTAAAGGGACAGAACAGAACCTTTTATTACAGCTTTGACGGCGATAATTGGAAAGCAGCTGCTACGCTTACAAATTGTATTTATTTGTGTGATGAGGGGGTACCCGAGGATAAAAAGCGCCATACAGGTACTTTGGTTGGTATATATGCTTTAGGCGGCGACAGTAATAAAATTATTCCTGCATATTTCAGTTATTTTAAGTATGAGGACTGATTATGAATACTATTATAAAAATGGAATAAGGAGTTTGTTTATAATTTTTTTGTTAGCAGGCTAACAAAAAGTGAACATTTATGTTGAAATTTTGAAAGTTTTGTATTATAATATACTGTAGAATTTTGTATATTTTAAGTAAAGAGGTAATATAAAAGGGAGAGTTTTTATGATAAAATACAAAACAGGTGTTGACATTGGTTCAACTACTATTAAGTTAGTTGTTCTTGATGAAAATAATAATATTGTATTTAAAGATTACAGACGTCATCGCTCCAACATACAGGAAACCCTTTTGGGGCTTATTAAGGATGCAAAGGAGTCAATAGGTAATGTTACCTTTTCTGCTATGATTACAGGAAGCGGAGGTCTTTCAATATCAGAGTGGATAGGCATACCTTTTATTCAGGAGGTTGTGGCAGTATCAAATGCCATTGATTATGTGGCACCACAGACTGATGTTGCTATTGAAATCGGCGGAGAGGACGCCAAAATTATATATTTTGCAGGCGGTATTGAGCAGAGAATGAATGGCATTTGTGCCGGTGGTACAGGCTCCTTTATTGACCAGATGGCTTCACTTTTGCAGACTGATGCTACAGGTCTTAATGAGTATGCTAAAAATTATAATGTAATTTATCCTATTGCTGCAAGGTGCGGTGTTTTTGCAAAGACAGATATTCAGCCTTTAATTAATGAGGGTGCTGCTAAGTCAGATTTAGCCGTTTCTATATTCCAGGCCGTTGTTAATCAGACTATAAGTGGTCTTGCCTGTGGTAAGCCTATAAAGGGTAAGGTTGCCTTTTTAGGCGGTCCTTTACATTTTCTTACGGAATTAAAGGCAAGATTTATTGATGTGCTTAATTTAAGTGATGATGAGGTTATTGAGGTAGATAATTCTCATTTGTTTGCGGCAATGGGAAGTGCTTTATCTTCAAATGCCAATGACAGCTTTGATTTTGATACTTTAATTAAGAATTTAAGTGGTGAAAAGCATTTAACAATGGAGATAAACAGACTTGACCCATTGTTTAGCAATGAAGAAGAATATGAAAGGTTTAAGAAAAGGCATAATAAGGCTGTTGTTAAAAAGGGTGACCTTGACAGCTATAGAGGAAATGCCTTTTTAGGCATAGATTCAGGTTCAACTACATCAAAGTTGGCTCTTATAAGTGATGAGGGCGAGCTTTTATATTCATTTTATGCGGGAAATGAAGGCAATCCTCTTAAACTGATTATGTCAGCTTTAAAGCATATATATGAAATTATGCCTGAAGGTGTTGAAATTAAAAAGGCTTGTGTTACAGGCTATGGCGAAGGACTTATAAAAGAAGCTCTTATGGTAGACTTAGGTGAAATTGAAACCGTTGCCCACTATAAGGCTGCCGCATTTTTTGACCCTGAAGTTGATTTCATACTTGATATTGGCGGTCAGGATATGAAATGTATAAGAATAAAGGACGGAGTTATTGACAGTGTTCTTCTTAATGAGGCCTGTTCGGCAGGCTGTGGTTCATTTATTGAAACATTTGCAAAAAGTCTTAATTTAAGTGTTCAGGAGTTTGCGAGGGTTGCTTTATTTGCAAAAAGTCCTATTGACCTTGGTTCAAGATGTACCGTATTTATGAACTCAAGAGTTAAGCAGGCTCAAAAAGAAGGTGCAGAGGTGGCTGATATTTCTGCAGGTCTTGCTTATTCCGTAATTAAGAATGCTTTACAGAAAGTTATTAAAATTACCGATCCTACCGATATGGGTAAGCATATTGTTGTACAGGGCGGTACATTCTATAATGAGGCTGTTTTAAGGAGCTTTGAGCTTATATCTACAAGAGATGCAATTCGTCCTGATATAAGCGGTATAATGGGTGCCTTTGGCGCTGCTGTTATAGCAAGGGATAAGTATGTTGAAGGCGAAAAGTCTACATTGCTTTCAAGTGAAGAATTGGATAAGCTTAACATAACCACAAGCTTTACAAGATGTAAGGGCTGCGGTAATAACTGTCTTTTGACTATTAATAAATTCAGCGGCAACAGACGTTTTATTTCGGGCAACAGATGCGAAAGAGGTCTTGGAAAAGACCCGTCAACAGGATGTGTGCCCAATCTTTTTGAATATAAGTATAACAGGCTTTTTAATTATACTCCTATTCCGGCAGATAAGGCTAAAAGGGGTGTTGTGGGTATTCCGAGAGTGCTTAATATGTATGAGGATTATCCTCTTTGGTTTACATTCTTTACGGAGCTTGGATACAGTGTTAAGCTTAGTCCAAAAAGCAGCAGACAGGTTTATGAGCTTGGTATTGAATCTATTCCAAGTGAATCCGCCTGTTATCCTGCAAAGATTGTTCACGGTCATATAAAGAGCCTTATTGATGACGGTGTTAAGTTTATTTTCTATCCTTGTGTTGCCTATGAAAATAAGGAAATTGAAGATGCTGACAATAACTACAACTGTCCTATTGTAACAAGTTATCCCGAAAATATTAAAAATAATGTTGAGGAAATAAGAGAATTAAATATAGATTTTAGAAATCCTTTCTTTAGTCTTAATAATGAGGATAATCTTGTTAAAAGATTACAGGAAGAGTTCCCCGATATAGACAGTAAAGAAGTTGAAAGAGCAGCAAGACTTGCCTATAAGGAACAGCAGAGTTTCAGAGAAGATATGAGAAGAAAGGGTGAAGAAACCCTTAAATATATTGAAGACAATGATATGACAGGTATTGTCATTGCTGGTCGTCCTTATCATATTGACCCTGAAATAAATCATGGTATTCCTGAAATGATTGTAAGCTATGGAGTAGCCGTGTTTACAGAGGACAGCATTGCTCACTTAGGTGTTGACAAGGTGCCGAGACCTCTTAATGTAAGAGATCAGTGGGCATATCATTCCAGATTATATGCTGCGGCAAGTTATGTAAGGGATAAAAAGAATATTGAGCTTATACAGCTTAACAGCTTTGGTTGTGGTCTTGATGCAGTAACTACTGATGAAGTACACGATATTTTATCTGCCACAGGTAAGGTTTACACCCTTTTAAAAATTGATGAAGTAAGTAATTTGGGTTCAGCAAGAATAAGAATACGTTCTCTTTTTGCGGCTCTTGAGGAAAGACGCCAGAAAAACTTTAAGCCTAAAAAGGCAGAAAGTAAAAAGAGCAGAGTAGTATTTACAAAGAATATGAAGAAAAATCATACTATTCTTATGCCCCAGATGTCACCTATTCATTTTGACATAGCAAAAGAGGCAATGAAAAACTGCGGATACAATATTGTTCTTATGCCTGCCATTGACAGAGGCTGTATTGATATTGGCTTAAAGTATGTTAATAATGATGCCTGTTATCCTGCTCTTATTGTAGTAGGACAGCTTTTAAGAGCATTGCAGTCAGGTAAATATGATTTAGATAATGTATCTGTAATGATAAGCCAGACGGGCGGAGGCTGCAGAGCTACAAACTATATCGGGTTTATAAGGCGTGCTCTTAAAAATGCAGGCTTTGAGCATATTCCTGTTATTTCCGTTAATGCCAGTGGTATTGAGAAAAACCCCGGATTTAATATAACTCCAAAGCTTGCAATAGGTCTTTTACAGTCTGTATTATACGGTGATTTGTTTATGAGAGTTCTTTATAAGACAAGACCTTATGAAAAGGTTAAGGGTTCTGCCGAGGCTCTTTATGAAAAGTGGAATGAAGTATGTAAAAAGGCTGTATTAAGAAGAAGTCATTCAGAGTTTAAGAAAATAGTAAATGCAATAGTGAAGGACTTTGATGAGCTGCCTCTTGATGAAAGCATTGTTAAGCCAAAGGTTGGCGTAGTTGGTGAAATTCTTGTTAAGTTCCATCCAACAGCAAACAATGATATTGTAACTCTTCTTGAAAAAGAGGGAGCAGAGGCTGTTGTACCTGACTTAATAAATTTCTTTACTTATAGTCTTCAAAATAACAAATACAAGGAAATGTATCTTGGTATGAAGCATAGAAATACAGTAATTGCCAATGTGGGTATTAAGTTTATAGAAGGTTACAGAAGATGTATGAGCGATGCTCTTGAAGCAAGCAAAAGGTTTGAAAGACCTATGGATATTGCTGAACTTGCCGATATGGCTAAGGATATTGTAAGCCTTGGCAATCAGACAGGTGAGGGCTGGTTCTTGACAGCAGAGCTTTTAGAGCTTATACATAGCGGTGTTCTTAATAATATTTGTACACAGCCCTTTGCCTGCCTTCCTAATCACGTAACAGGCAAAGGTGTAATTAAAGAATTAAAGAGAAGAAATAAAAACAGTAATATTGTCGCCATTGACTATGACCCGGGTGCAAGCGAGGTTAATCAGGTCAACAGAATTAAGCTTATGTTAAGTGTTGCCGAAAAAAATCTTGCTAAGGAAAGGCTGGAGGCTGCAAGTGCTAAGGAAGCATAATGCTTTGTAAAATGTGATAAAAATTTCAATTTAATGAGACTGCTTTTGTGCAGTCTCATTTTTTTGATAAAATATTAATTTTTGTGTTGAAATTTATGCTAAAAAGGCTTACAATAATAATATCATTTTCAAAAGTTACGGAGGTTAAGGCTATGAAGGTTTTGTTGACAGGTTGTGGTTTTATTGGTCGAAATATTGCTTATGCGTTATCTGATAATAATATTGAGGCAGTAATTCTGGATAATGCCGGCGACATTGAAAATTATAGCTTACCTGGATGTTATTTTTATAAATGTGATATTACAAATTTAAAGGTTGTTTCAGAAATTTTAGAGGAGCATAAAGATATTGATATGGTAATTCATTCTGCAATGGTTTCGGCCGTTGCTCAGTCAGTTAAGCACCCTCTTGAATTTTACAGCCAGAATGTGGTAGGTTCGTTAAAATTTGTTCATTTGTTAATGGACAGAGGAATAAAAAAAATTATTTTTGCATCAAGTGCCTCTGTATACGATGATGTGCCGGGATTTATGGTAACGGAGCGTTCTCCTTTGAAGCCAAGAAGTCCTTTCGGACGTTCAAAATATATATTTGAAATGATTATGAAAGATTTCTGCAATGCTTATGATATGAAGTGTATAAGTTTAAGATATTTTAATCCTGTTGGCATAGATCATTATTTTAATCAGAGAGAATATTCACTTCCAATGAAAACCGGTTCAAATTTACTGGAAATACTTATTAAAATTCTCAACAATGAAGAAAAAACATTTGTTATTAACGGTGATGACTGGATTACAAGAGACGGTACCTGTATAAGAGATTACATACATATTACTGATTTGGCAATGGCTAATGTAAAGGCTGTGCTTAATTTTGATAAGGCGTTTGAAAGAGCAGGTGCGGAATATACAAACTATTTAAGTATAAATGTAGGCAGCGGTGTTGATGTTACCGTAAAGGAGTTTTTAATTGCTTTCCAAAATATAACAGGCGAAAAGATAAATACGGTAATCGGTCCAAGGCGTATAGGAGATATTGGCGGCAGCTATGCAAATATTCAGCTTGCAAAAAAGACTATAGACTGGGAACCTCAGTTCAGGGTTGAAGATGCAATTATTGACAGATGCGCATTAAATGATTAAATATTGATTTAGGGGGATATATGAATAAAAGAGCTAACAGAGTTTATTGGCTGCTATTAATAATGATGTTTATACTGGGTTTATCAATGGCTATTGACGGTATAAGGGCAGAAAAACATAAAAATGATCAACCTCAAAGTGAGGTGGCAGAGGAATCAACAGAAATAACTACTGCCGAAACAGTATCGGAAACAACAAGTATAAGTGAAGAGGATACATCAGAGGTTACAACTTTAAGCAGTGAGGAAGTTAAAAAGATAGTAACGGATTTTTATTCAGGACAGGTATTTATCGGTGATAGTATAATGTCAGGTTTTGCAAATTATACATTTAACATTGATGCTCCTGAATGGCTTAATAATATAGTATTTCTTACAAAGGTGTCATGGGGCATAAGTTCTGCACTTAATGATAACAGTGGTCCTTTATATCGTGGAAAGGCACAGAATATAACCGTATCTCTTGAGGAAATAAAGCCGAAGAGAATATTTATGAATCTTGGCATAAATGAAATGGATGGTTTAGGTTCTCCCGGATATTCCGTTGAAAAATTAATAGGTAAGTACGGTGAACTTATAGAGGGAATTCAAGGCGCTGTGCCTGAGAGCAAAATATATATAATTAATGTAACTCCTTGTGCAGAGGAAAAGGAAACAGCAAGATTTAATAATGAAGTAATTGGTGAATTTAATGATGCTTTGGAAGACAGTTCCAAGATCTGGGGTGTTACATATTTGGATTTAGCAGGCGAATTTGGTGATTCGCTGGATACTGAATTATCAAGTGATGGAATTCATCACAATAATAAATCCTACAGTGAAAAATGGGTGCCATTTTTTGAAAAGGTTGCTTTAAATGAAAATTAATGAAAAGGGGATATATATGAAGAGAATAGTAAAAATAATTGCCGTTGCCGCAGTTATCGGACTTTGCAGCGGATGCGGCGATAGTTCTGCAGAAATAGATTTAAGTGCAGTATACAGTGGTATTGCACCAATGGCAGGCGATACTCTTGTGGAAATGAATGATAATTATATTTCAAATTATTACGGTATAGATGTTGCGGATTTGCAGAATTATGTTTTTGCTCAGAGTGATGACCCTACATCGGCAGAAACAATAATTATATTTAAGTGTCAGGATAAAGAAAAGAGAAATTCCTATAAAACAGCTATAGAAAATGCAGTTAATCAGAAGTATGATGAGCTTTCAAACTATAATCAGCCTGAAGAAGCCAAGCTTGTTAAGGCTTCAAAAATTAATACAAAAGGTGATGTGGTTTATCTGGTAATTTCAGATAATGCAAAGGATATGAATAAAATAATAAAGGATTCTATTTCATAGTGAGGTTTTAAAAGTGGTATTTTCCAGTTTAGAATTTATATTTTTCTTTCTGCCTTTGGTTACAATTCCTTATATGTTTTTTAAAAATATAAAAATCAGGAATTATATACTAATAGCTGCAAGTATTTTATTTTATGCTTTTGGTGAGCCTAAGGCAGTTATATTGATGCTTTTGTCCATAGTTTTTAACTATGGACTTGCTATGTTAATGGAAAAATATAATAATTATAAAAAATTGTTTTTTGTTATATCTATAATTTTAAATTTAGCCTTGTTGTTTGTTTTTAAATACACAGGCTTTTTTGTTGACAGCATAAACAGTACCTTTGGGTTAGGTATTGATGTGCCTGTAATTCATTTGCCTATTGGTATATCATTTTTTACATTTCAGGCAATGAGCTATGTTATTGATGTTTACAGAGGGGATACTCCGGTTCAGAAAAAGTTCAGCAGTATTCTCCTTTATATTTCTTTTTTTCCTCAGCTTATTGCAGGACCTATTGTTAAGTATCATGATATTGAAAAGCAGATTGAAAATAGGGATGTTAATTTTAATAAATATGCCGTTGGCATAAGAAGATTTTTATTTGGTCTTTTCAAGAAAGTGCTTATAGCAAATAATGTTGGTGCGGTATGGTCATATATAAGCGGTATGGATTTTGAGTATATGTCTGCCGCTACGGCATGGCTTGGTGCTGTTTGTTATTCACTACAGATTTATTTTGATTTTTCAGGCTATTCCGATATGGCAATAGGTCTTGGTAAAATGTTTGGTTTTGATTTTCTTGAAAACTTTAATTATCCGTATATTTCAAAAAGTATAAGAGAGTTTTGGAGAAGATGGCACATTTCTCTTTCAACATGGTTTAAGGAGTATTTATATATTCCTTTGGGAGGCAACAGAAAGGGCAGAGTAAGAACATATGTTAATCTGTTTATAGTTTTCTTCTGTACAGGACTTTGGCATGGTGCAAGCTGGAATTTTGTGCTTTGGGGATTGTGGCACGGTTTCTTTTCTGTAATAGAAAGGATCGGGCTTGGCAGACTTATTGAAAAGGATAAAACAACAGTTTTAAGCAGAATATACACATTATTTGTTGTAGTGGTGGGCTTTGCTATTTTTGCCATTACGGATTTTAATGAGCTTAAGGCTTTTCTTTCTGTTATGTTTTTTAATGGAAACAGCTCATTAATTGACAACAGTTTTTTGTTTGTGCTTAAGGATAATGCCATAATTATTTTAGCAGGCTTGGTTGTATCCGTACCTGTTTATAATATGGTAAAAGACAGAAAATCAGTTTTATTAAAAATAATTTCTGTAATTCTTACGGTTGCTGCTTTTATATTGTCTGTTGCCTATTTGGTAAGTTCCAGTTATAATCCGTTTTTATATTTCAGATTTTAAAGGAGGGGTAATATGACACTTAAAATTAATGCAGTTATTATTTCAGCTATGGTTATATGCCTTTCTGCAGCGTTTATAGTTATGCCAAAATCAGATTTTTCAGAAAATGAGAACAGAAGTCTTGCAGATTTTCCTAAATTTAATATTGAGGATATATTAACGGGAGATTATATGTCTGATATTACGGCGTATTTATCAGACCATTTTCCTTTCAGAGATGAATTTGTTGGGGAAAAAAATGATTTTGAGCTTGATTTTATGGGCAAAAGGTATATAAATAATATTTATATAGGGAATGACGGTTTTTATATTGAGAATTATGAAAAGCCTGAAAATACAGATAAAATAATAAAGAATTTAGCAAACTTTCAAAACAGTCTTAAAAGCGTTAAGGCAGATTTTATGCTTGTGCCTACACAAATTAGTGTCTATGATGATAAACTGCCAAAGTTTGCAAGTCCGTTAAGTCAGCTTAAAACAATAGATGAATATTATTCACGCCTTAATATGAACTGTATTGATGTATATGATATATTAAATGCAAATAAGAATAAAGAAAAACTTTATTATAAGCTGGACCATCACTGGACAACTGACGGTGCTTATTATGCTTATACTCAATATTGCGGGGAAAAGGGTTTTGAGCCGGTGTCAAGAAATGAATACAGTGTTGATGTTATAAGTGATTTCAAGGGAACAATATTTTCAAAACTTAATATTGATTCAGTGGCAGAGGGAGAAGAAATCAAGGTTTATAATAAGGACTTTAACTTAAATGTAAGCTATGACGGTAAGGAGAGCAATTCTCTGTATAATATGGATTATGCTGATGATAAGGATAAGTATTCAGTATTCTTAAATAACATAAACTCTTTTGTTGAAATTACAAATAATAATGCCGAAAGCAATAGAACTCTTGCTATTGCAAAGGACAGTTATGCAAATTCAATGATTCCTTTTCTTGTAAATCATTACAATAAAATTTATGTATTTGATACACGAAGCTACAAGAAGTCTGTAAGTGAGTTTGTAAATGAAAATAATGTAGATGATGTGCTTATACTTTATAATGTTAATTCAATAGACAGTGATACGGGTATAAATGCAATATACTAAAAGAGAGAATCTTATTTTTGATTCTCTCTTAAGTAATTAATTACATCTTTTCTGGTTATAATACCTACAAAGAAATTTCTGTCGTCAACAACAGGAACAAAGTTCTGATTTGTAATTCTTTCAAACAGTTCATCCATTGTTGTATCAATCTTAATGGCAGTATTATAATTTGTTCGTATTATTGAATATATGTATCTATGTTCATTCTCCTTTAGCTCAAATGTGTTTTCATTTACAATATTCCAAAGAAAATCTCCCTCTGATATAGTACCCAAATATTTGCCGTCATCATCAATAACAGGTACAGCAGTGTAGCCGTGTGCCTTGAATTTTTCAATTCCCTGACGTATTGTGTTGCTGCCGGATAAATATACTATGGTACTTTTGGGTTTAAGCAGAAATAATATGTTCATAGTATCGCCTCTTTACTTTATTATACATTTTACGATTTAATGTTATAAAAAATTTTATAAAAAGTCAATAGAAATTAATAAATATAAGGAATTTGTAAAAATATGAGGTAGCGTAATGTCATGGGAAATAAACTTTTTAAAATATATTATAGACAATATTCATAATGATGTAATTACTTCAATAATGTCAGTAATTACTGCATCAGGCAATAATGGACTTATATGGATACTAATAGCAGTAATTTTTATTACATTCAAAAAAACGAGGAAAATAGGTATAACAATGTCTTTAAGCCTTGTTATTATTTTTACAACCGTAAATGTTATTATAAAGCCATTTATCGGCAGAGCAAGACCTTTTGAGGTAAATACTCATATATTAAACAATATGCTTATTGAACTTCCGGGTGACAGTTCCTTCCCCTCAGGTCATACTGCGGCAGCCTTTGCTGCGGCGACAGCAGTCTTTTGCTGTAACAGAAAATATGGAGTTTTTTTGCTTGCACCGGCTTTTTTAATGGGACTTAGCAGACTTTATTTTGCAGTCCATTTTCCAACGGATGTTATAGGAGGAGTTATAATAGGTACTGCTGTAGGAATTATAAGCTATAAAATTTCCGTAAATTTCTTCAAAAAATATAAAAAATAGTTG
>DBGCRA010000083.1:0-10738 GCA_048359195.1 Candidatus Gallispira sp. | reverse complement strand
GAATAGTGATAAGATAAAAGTTGAAAATAAGCTTAAAAGTATGGGATGGCTACTTATGAATTGTAGCGAAACCCCTTATTTTAGACAAACATATAATAAGGGTTATACAAAGTATGGGTTTGATGAAAAGGTATATCATTTACATGTAAGATTTGCTGATGACTGGGACGAGCTTTATTTCAGGGATTATTTAATTGAACATAAGGATATAGCTAAGGAATATGAAAAGCTAAAAATAGGGCTTAAGGAAAAATTTGAGTATAACAGAGATTCTTATACTTTAGAAAAAAGTGATTTTGTAAATAAATATTCTGCTATTGCTAAAGAGGAATATTTTGAAAGATATAAATATGAGGAGTAGAAAATGGCATCAAGTAAGGAATATTTGGATTTTATATTAGAACAGTTAAGTTGTCTTAATGACATTACATATAGAAAAATGATGGGAGAGTATATTTTATACTATAAAGGCAAAATTATTGGCGGTATATATGATGATCGTTTTCTAGTTAAGCCTGTGAATTCTGCAAAAGTACTTATGCCTAATGCAAGTTATGAGCTGCCTTATGAAGGAGCTAAGGAAATGATTTTAGTGGATAATTTAGATAGTAAAGAGTTTTTAAAGAAACTGGTTGAGGCTATGTATGAGGAACTGCCAAATCCAAAGAGTAAGAAGAAATAGTTTTATGCTTGCAAAATATAACTTATTATGAGAAAATATAATACATAGGAAAATTTAGCTGAATTAGCAAAAAATCAAATATTAAGAACTAAAATATGAGGTAATTATGAACATATTAGTGATTGGCGGAACTCGATTTTTTGGAATACATATGGTAAATGAGCTGTTAGCACAAGGGCATAATATAACTATTGCTACAAGGGGAAGGGCTAATGATATATTTGATAAGAGTGTGTCAAGAATAACTCTTGAAAGAACAAATTCTGAAAGTATAGCAAATGCTTTATCAGGAAGGCATTATGATGTGGTAATAGATAAAATTGCATATTGTTCTAATGATATAAAATATATTTTAGATGTTATTGAGTGTGATAAATACATACATATGTCAAGTACATCTGTCTATGAACCAAAGCATTGGAATACCAAGGAAAAGGATTTTGATGCCAAAAGTAAAAAATTAATTTGGTGTGGAAGAAAAGATTTTCCTTATGATGAAATAAAGAGGCAGGCAGAATGTGCTTTGTTTCAGAAATATAAGAATATAAATTCTATAGCAGTAAGGTATCCTTTTGTAATAGGTACTGATGATTATACTAAAAGACTTCTTTTTTATGTTGAAAATACAATAAAGGAAATACCAATGAATATAGATAATATCAATTGTCAAATGAGTTATATTAATTCAGAGGAAGCAGGAAAATTTATTGCTTTTCTAGTGAATAAAGATTTTATCGGTGCAATAAATGGCTGTTCAAAAGGAACTATATCCATAAAAGAAATATTGGATTATGTGGAGCAAAAAACAGGTAAAACAGCAATTATTAATGAAAAGGGTGAAAATGCACCATATAATGGCGAGCCTGAATATAGTATAAATACTGATAAGGCAGAGATGCTTGGATTTTGTTTTACAGATTTGAAGGCTTGGATATTTGATTTAATAGATTATTATATAGATGCAGTCAAAATTGATAAGTAGGGACGTGAAAGTTAATGCGAAAATTGGTTATAGCCGAAAAGCCGTCCGTGGCAAGAGATATAGCAAAGGTTTTAAAATGCAGTAAGAACGGTAATGGCTATTTATATAATGATGAATATATTATAAGCTGGGCAGTTGGTCATTTAGTTACTTTATGTGAGCCTGAGGAGTATGATGAAAAATATAAAAAATGGCAGATGGAAACTCTGCCCATTATTCCTGAACAAATAAAAATAAAGGCTATAAAAAATACTATTGACCAGTACAAAATACTTGAAAAAATGCTTAAATCAGATGAAATTGAAAGTCTTATTTGTGCAACTGACAGTGGTCGTGAGGGTGAACTGATATTCAGATATATTTATGAGCTTTCAGGCTGTAATAAGCCTTTTCAACGTCTTTGGATTTCAAGTATGACTGCACAGGCAATTAAAGAAGGATTTGAAAGACTTAAAGACGGAAGTGAGTACGACAATTTATATCATTCAGCAAAATGTCGTTCAGAAGCAGACTGGCTTGTTGGTATAAATGCAAGCAGAGCTTTTACTATTAAGTACAACACACTCCTTAGCATAGGAAGGGTACAGACTCCTACCCTTGCAATTATTGTGGCAAGGCAAAAGGAAATTGATAGCTTTGTTGTTTCTGAATACTGGGAGGTGCAGGCTGATTTTGGCGAATATAAGGGCTTATGGTTTGAAATAAAGGCTGAAGGTGAGAAAAAGACAGAAGAAACCAAAATACTTGATAAAGTAAGAGCCAATGAAATTGCTAAAAAGGTAAAGGGACAACAGGCAGTAGTTAAATCTGTTGAGTGTGAGGAAAAGAAAAATCCGCCTCCACTTTTATATGACCTTACAGAACTGCAAAGAGATTGTAATAGAAAGTTTGGTTTTTCCGCACAGCAAACTCTTTCCATTGTACAGGATTTATATGAAAAGAGAAAAATGGTTACATATCCCCGAACTGACAGCAGATATTTATCTGATGATATGATACCTAAGCTTAAAGTAATTGCAGAAAAGTTAATGGGAACAGATGCTTATAACAAATATGCAAGCTATGTTGTCAATATGCCTAAGCTGCCTATTACAAAGAGAATAGTTGATAACTCAAAGCTAAGTGACCACCATGCTATTATACCAACAGAGGTAAATCCTAAAATTAATGTATTAGGTGATGCTGAATTTAAGGTATATGATTTAATTGCGAGAAGGTTTTTGCAGGTTTTTTATCCTTATTATGTATATAATACAACTAAAATTGTTACAGAGTGTCAGGGTGAGCAGTTTGTAACAAGGGGTACAACTGTTGTGGATATGGGTTGGACCGAGCTTAATGTTAAATCTGAAAAGGAAAAGAAAACAGAGGAGGTATTGCCTGATGTAAAGGCAGATGATGCCTTTGTTACAAAAGGTGCTAAGGTTTCAACAAAGAAAACCAAGCCTCCCCAGACATATAATGAAGCAAGTCTTTTATCAGCTATGGAAAATGCAGGTCGTTTTGTAGAAGATGAGACTTTAAAGGAACAGCTTAAGGAATCAGGACTTGGTACACCTGCCACAAGAGCTGCTATTATAGAAAGACTTATTAAGGTGGGTTATATTATAAGAAAGGGCAAGTCATTAATACCTACTGAAAAGGGTATGAAGCTTATTGAAATTGTACCGGTAGAGCTTAAATCCCCTGAAACTACAGGCAAATGGGAAAAGGGACTTACTTCCATAGCTAAGGGAAAAATGGATACTGAAAAATTTATGGGAAGCATAAAAAGATATGTAAACTATATTATTAATACTGCAAATACTGATAAATGCAGAGTTATTTTTGCCGCTGAAAAGCCAAGAGGCAAAAGGGCAAGGGCAGCAATTTTGGGAGTCTGTCCTAACTGCAAGGGTCATATACTTGAAAATTCAAAGGGGTATTTTTGCAGTAACTGGAAGCAGGGCTGTAAGTTTACCATATGGAAAAATGCACTTGAAAATTACGGTGTTGCCATTGACAGTGATTTTGTAAAAGCTATTCTTGAAAATGGAAAGATAGAGAATTTAAATGTACATAAGCCGGATACTCAAGAGGAGTGCAGCTGTACTGTTTCTTTAATGGCTGATAACAGCGGAAGGGTTGAAATTAGTAAATTGAGCAAGGTGGTAAAATGAAGTTAAAGAAAATTGAAGGTGATTTTTCGGTTTGTAAGATTGAGGATATTACACAGGTGAATTTTAACGATGAATTTTGCTTTTTTGCGAGAACTGATGATGAAATATCTCTTGTGTGTAAAACCCAAAATGTGCCTGATAATGTTATAGTGAGAGAGGATAACTGGAGTGCTTTTAGAATTGAGGGTGTTTTGGATTTTTCATTAATTGGTGTTCTGGCAAAAATATCTGAAATTTTAGCGGAAAATAGCATAGGTATTTTTGTTGTTTCTACATATAATACGGATTATATTATGGTTAAGAATGAAAATTTTGATAGAGCAATGGAAGTTTTGAGAGAGAAGGGCTATCAAATTTTGTGATTAATGTTTATAATAACTCCGTCAACATTGCGTAAATGGTAGGGGGTTATTTCACTAAAATTGATACAGACTGGGGACGTGCAATGCACGCCCCTGCAATGAATTTGTTGGTTACGGGCTGTTGTAAAATTTTTTGTTTTACAACAGCCACTTTTTTATTATTGTTTAATCAGTTATTATTTCAAAGTCATGATATATTTCGGGATTGGTATCCATTTCAGGTACAGGTTCTTTTTTTACTACATTTTGATGAATTATCTGAAGTCGTTCAAATAAATTTTTAACAATTTCATATTCATTTGGATATTTTCCAAGACAATTGGATTTAATATTATAAGTTGAATTGCTATCCCAACAAGCCACAAGTTCAAGTAATGCACGCATAATATATTTTAATTCTATAAGGGTTATATCAATACTTAAGGGTATATTATTCTTTTTTTGAACTTCATCGAAATGTTCGTATTCGCTAATTCTTTTTTCAGCCAATAAATAATGCTCTCTTGCTGTGGCATATGATACATTCATTTCAGCACTTATTTCTTTGAATTTTTTGCCCTGTTTTCTTAATAGGTAAGCTGTTTTTTGCTTTTCTGAAAGAAATGATAAATTTTTGTCCATATTATTGTCTCCATTCTTAACATTTGTTATTTATTAAAATATTTATTATTTGTTTAAGTTATGTACTTTCTTCTATTGCAGCTGATTTATCTAAGCCATATTTATATCCTCTTACAAAAGCTAGTAGCTCTCGCTGCTGACTTTTTGAAAGGCCGTTTGTTAAATCTAAAATTTCATTAATTTCATTTTTAACTTCCGTTATGTTTTCGTTTTCAAATAAATGCTTTGGCATATAATCACCTCCATTAATTTATAATTAATCAGTTACAAATACAAAAATAAAAGTAACTGTTTATTTAAAACAATAATATAACAGTAACTTGTATTTGTCAAGCTATTTTTTAAAAAACTATTGACAAAAATATTAGTAACTGTTACGATGAGTATAGAAATATTTGAGAGGAGGGAAAAATGAAAATGTCTATTAATGAAAGAATCAAAGCTTTAAGACAATTAAAAAAATTAAGTCAAAATGATTTTGCACAAAAATTAGGAATTACACAATCTGGTGTAAGTTATATAGAACAACCAAACACTTGTGTTGCTGAAAAGACAATTAAAACTATATGTTCAATTTTTTCATTAAATGAAAATTGGTTACGTAATGGCATTGAACCAATTTTTAATGAAGATGAATTTTTTGAACTTGATAAATTTGCTCGCTTAAAAGGAGCATCAGAATTAGAAATTGAGATTTTAAAAGCATATTTTGATATGGATAAAAGTTTAAGAAAAGAGATTATAAACCATTTTATTTCATATTTTGAAAATAGCAGTAAAAAGTGATATAAGCCTTATATATAATAAAACAAAAATGTATACATTGTGTTGACGTTGCATACAATATATGGTATACTATTATTCGGAGGTGGTAATATGTCAACAGTAGTAAGTTTCAGAATGGAAGAAGACTTAAAAGAGAATTTTGAAAAAACTTGTGCTGAATTAGGTATGAATGTTACAACGGCAATTACTATATTTGCTCTTAAAATGACGCGAGAAAAAAGAATCCCTTTTGAAGTATCAATCGACCCATTTTATTCTAAAAGCAATATTGAATACCTTGAAAGTGTTATAAAAGATATAGAAAGCGGAAAATCAAAGCTTGTGGAACATAAACTAATAGAGGATTAATATTATGAAATTACTATGGGAAGAACGTGCGTGGGATGATTATTGTTATTGGCAAACGCAGGATAAGAAAACTTTAAAACGTATCAATACCGTAATTAAAGATATTCAAAGAAATGTATATGAAGGCATTGCGAGCCCGGAACCATTAAAAAATAATCTGAGTGGTTGGTGGAGCAGACGAATTGATGATGTAAATAGAATTGTTTATAAGGCTGAAAACGGTCATATTATTATTGCTTCCTGCAAGGGACATTATGAAGACTAAAAATGGACTGCTGCAAAATGAATTAAAATAATTTCATTTGCAGCAGTCCTTATAAGAGATTAAATATATAATGCCTCTATTTTATATAGGGTTTATCCAAACTTTAAAAATATTGCGTGATGTTTTATCCGAAAACAACAAGGGTCAGGTGCTTATACCTCAGATTCTTACAAATTCGGCAGAGGGTACTTATTATTGTATTCAAATGATACAATTTACTTCGTAAATTGCCGCAAAAAATTTACCTTAATCCCTTTGCTCAAGGACATTTTTTGCTTTCAAAGTGGGAGTACAAACTCCCACTGAATACAAAGGCATCGCAGATGCCGTCGGTTATGAGTATGTTAAAAAACGAAGTTTTTTAAATTTTACGTAGCGTAAGCGGAATACGAATATCTTTGACTTTAATATAAATTTAGCTTTAGCTGTGTCAGGTTTTGACACAGCTTTTTAAATATTTGACTTTAAAACCTAGCTGTAGTATAATTATAAAAATAAAAGTCGAAAGGAGATTACTATGCAGGAAATTAAAAATATTATTTTGGAAATATTGGAAAAGAACAGCAGGGTAAGCCTTGAGGATATGGCCGCCATGCTTGGAAAAACTACTGATGATATAGCGGCGATAATGGATGAAATGCAGAAGGAGCAGATTATATGCGGTTATACTGCTCTTATAAACTGGGATAAAACAGACAGAGAATATGTAACGGCTATGATTGAGGTAAAGGTAACTCCTCAGAGAGACAGAGGTTTTGAAAAAATTGCCGAAAGAATTTATGGTTTTGACGAGGTTAAGGCAGTTTACCTTATGGCAGGGTCATATGACCTTCTTGTTATGATGGATGGAAAAAATATTAGAGATATTTCCTACTTTATTTCTAACAAGCTTTCACCTATTGATAATGTTCTTAGTACAGCTACTCATTTTGTATTAAAGAAGTATAAGGATCATGGTGTGATTCTTGAGAAAAAAGCAGAGGAAGACGAAAGGATGATTGTTACACCATGATGAAACCGGAAGATTTTGTGTCTAAAAAGGTAAAGGAAATGCCTTTTTCGGGTATAAGAAAATTTTTTGATATAGCAAGTGAGATGGAGGGAGTTATATCACTGGGCGTTGGCGAGCCTGACTTTGATACTCCATGGGCAATAAGGGAAAAGGGAATTTATAACCTTGAAAAGGGCAAGACAGTGTATTCTGCAAATGCGGGACTTATGGAGCTTAGAGAGGAAATTTCAAAATATCTTAAAAGAACAATAGGTGCTGCATATTGCCCAAAGGGTGAAATTCTTGTTACTGTAGGAGCAAGTGAAAGCATTGACCTTGCTTTAAGGGCGACTTTGGAACCGGGGGATGAGGTTCTTGTGCCGGAGCCTTCTTATGTAAGTTATAAGCCTTGCGTTACAATGGCTGACGGTATTTCTGTTGTAGTTAATACTAAGGCGGAAAACAATTTTAAGCTTACAGTTGATGATATAAAGGATAAAATTACAAATAAAACAAAGGCTTTGATATTGCCTTATCCAAATAATCCTACGGGAGCTATTATGGAAAAGGAGGATATTGAAAAGCTTGCTGAATTTCTGAAAGATAAGGATATACTTGTAATAAGTGATGAAATTTATTCTGAGCTTACATATGGTGACAAAAAGCATTTTTCAATTGCTTCAATTGATTATATGCGTGATAAGACGATTGTAATAAATGGTTTTTCAAAGTCCTATGCTATGACAGGATGGAGATTGGGGTATGCTGCAGGTCCCGAACCAATTTTAACTCAAATGACAAAAGTACATCAGTATTGTATTATGTGTGCACCTACTACAAGTCAGCAGGCTGCCATTGAGGCACTTAGAAACTGTGACGATGCAGTTGATAAGATGCGTAGGGAGTATGACAGACGTCGTCGCTTTATGAGAAAAGGATTTATTGATATGGGTCTTGACTGTTATGAGGCACAAGGAGCTTTTTATTTGTTCCCTTGTATTAAATCAACAGGATTAGGCTCTGATGAATTTTGTGAAAGGCTTCTTTTTGAAGAAAAGGTAGCTGTAGTTCCGGGGACTGCTTTTGGTGAATGCGGAGAAGGCTTTATAAGATGTTCTTATGCTTATTCTGTTGAAGAAATTAGAGTTGCACTTGAAAAGATTGCTAAGTTTGTTAATAAGGTTAAAGCTGAGAGAGAAGGAAAATAAATGGCTTATGAAAAGTTGGTTGAAATAATTAAAAACAGCGATAATATTGTGTTTTTAGGTGGTGCGGGAGTATCTACGGAAAGCAATATTCCGGATTTCAGAAGTGCTGATGGTTTATATGCTGCCAAGAATGAATACGGTTATCCACCTGAAACCCTTATTAGCAGAAGTTTTTTTGACAGGAACAAGGAAGTTTTCTATGATTATTACAAGAAAAATCTGATTTGTCTTGATGCAAAACCTAATCCTGCTCATTTTGCTCTTGCGGAGCTTGAAAAAATGGGGAAACTGAAAGCTGTTGTTACTCAGAATATTGACGGACTTCATCAGATGGCAGGAAGTAAAAAGGTTTATGAGCTTCACGGCAGCGTTCACAGAAATTACTGTATGAAATGTCATAAGTTTTACAATGCTGAGGATATTATGGCTATGGAGGGTGTACCTTATTGTGAGTGCGGAGGAGTAATTAAGCCCGATGTAGTTTTGTATGAAGAAGGTCTTGATGATGATATATGGAATGGTGCTTACAGTGCAATTAAAAGTGCTGATGTGCTCATAGTAGGCGGCACTTCGCTTGTTGTATACCCTGCAGCAGGACTTGTGGGAATATATAAGGGAGATAAGTTGGTGCTTATTAATAAGAGCGAAACTTCTTATGATAGTGAGGCTTCTATTGTTATTAACGAAAAAATAGGTGTTGTTTTATCTGATGTTGTAAGGCAATTAAAAAATTAAAAAAATGTAAAAAAATTGTTGACAAGCTTAGGAATGTCTGCTATAATATTATTTGTGTTCGGGCTTAGTGCTGAACACAAAATGGGAGCATAGCTCAGCTGGGAGAGCATCTGCCTTACAAGCAGGGGGTCACAGGTTCGAGCCCTGTTGTTCCCATTATGGCGAGATAGCTTAGTTGGCTAGAGCGTCCGGTTCATACCCGGAAGGTCAGCGGTTCGAATCCGCTTCTCGCTACTATTCAGCACCACATTTTTGATGTAAATGAAAACATCACCTGTGGGGTGTATCACAATTTCCTTTATAACGTTTCTAATTGCTTTATAGTATTCCAATACATTATTGCTTTTAAATGCGTTTTGGAGAGAAAGTAATTTGTCCGTTACAAATTGCTTTGAAATTTGGCTTGGATTTTGTTTTGAATTTTCGTAGTTCTTAACAAGTTCAAGCTTTCTTTCTTTTAGTGTTCTTACTTTTTCTAAAAGACCATCATATAATATTCCTTGTTCGATAGCTCTTGTTATGTTATTTAGTTTAGTATCAATTTCAGCTATTTCTTTTTTATATTTTGCACTGTTGTTGAGTGTCTTAGCTATCGTATCTAAAACTATATCTGCCATTTTATCTATGTCTTTGGCAAAAAAGTGTCTGTTAATTGCATCATTAACAAAAGATTCAAGAACATCAGCCCTAATACCTCTATTAATGCAATTAACATTTCTATCTCTTTTACCACCGCATCTATAATATCTACCTCCAATACCTTTACTATTACATTATGTTCGCCTCTATAGGCACTTTTACAGTATGCTGTATTAAAAATAGCCTGAAATGCGTTAAATGCAATTATTGGGTTTAATTGACCATATGCAATTACATTAAAGATTTCTTTAATATATATGGCTGGTTAGACGGAGATGATTCGTAACAACTAGCCCTGAAAAAGAAAACCCCGAAGTCGCACCTTCGGGGTTTTCGCTTTGGTGATAATCGTGTTTGAAATTATCATAGCCTTTACCTAAAGTAAGTATAACATATACTTTAAATAATTGCAATAAAAAATTAAACTAAAAATTAAACATATCATTAGACTTTTGTTTATCATTATCAAGAATATGGGCATATATTTTAGTTATTTCGGTTGAACTGTGTCCTAAAAGTTCTGCTATGACTTCAATAGATACACCGCGTCTTATAAGTTGTGTAGCATAGGTATGCCTTAAACTGCGAAAATCCCTTTCTCTGATGTTATTTCTGTTAAGCATACGTTTATATGATCTTAGCAAAGCTTTTGCGTCAACATAAGATAATTGACTATTGGTAAATACAAATATATTACCATTAAAAGGCTTGACAAACAGCAAAAGCAAATTGATGAGCTTGAAAGTAAGTAACGAAAACTTTGGGGCTAAAAGAGAAATGAGAGGGCTATAAAACCCTCTCAAACACTGATTATAGCTAGGCTAGCAGGATTCGAACCTGTGAATGACGGAATCAATAAAATAGATTTTTATGTTTTGCTTATCCTTTGAAATAGGCTTAAATACTAGATTTTTTATAAGTTACCTCAATATTTTTTGTAGTATAAAATATATTAGTGGT
>DBGCRA010000082.1:0-17813 GCA_048359195.1 Candidatus Gallispira sp. | reverse complement strand
GTCACATAACCTCTGTCATCATTAAAAACATTGTAAATTACCCAACCTACATATGCTGAACAGTCAAGTCCGTTATGTATTACATTGATATCCTTCTTATAATCATAATCCTTAAAATTATAACTGTTGTCCTGTTTTTTGGCAAATTCAAGCCATTTTTCAGACAAGCCCAATGTCATAGCCTCTTTGCCTGCACCACTATCGGTTTCATTCCAGCCGCCGCCATAGATATACATTACCTTTCCTACAGGCTCAAAAGCTGTTATTATAAAGTTTTTAATGTTTTTTAAACCCCTTTTGCCTTCTAAATCTTTTTCCATTAACATCACCCCCTTTTATAAATTATTTCAATTCTAATATAATTATGTCATACATTGCAAAAATTTAAGCCCATGGAAAATCCATGAGCTTAAAATAAATTTACTATTTAATTATTACCAATATTATAACTTCTGTCAAGTACATTTTGTAATATCATTGCAACATCATTAGATTCAACTGTACCGTTTCTGCTTACATCAATATATTTTAGAACAGCATCGGGTATTCCTGCCCTTTCGGGTGCCAGTGTATAATTCAATACAAGCGCCGCATCCAATATATCAACCTCTTTATTGTTATCAGCATCACCACAAAGCATATTTGTATCCTCTGTAGTCGTTTCAGAAGTCTGTTCTGTAGTTATTTCTGTTGAGGATTCCGTTACACTTACCTCAGCAGTAAATCCTATATAAGCATATCTTGCCTTTGAACCGCTTGTATATACATAATATGTACTGTCTTTTTTAACATTAAATCTTATAACATCAAATCTGTTAGCGCCTGCACTGTTATCAATAACGCTTAAAGTTTCACCGTCACCTGTAACATAGCTTACCTTGCCGGTACCGGTACGCATAGCCACTGTAATTGTACCGTTATCAGTCGGTTTAATACCTACATAACAGCCTGTAACCGGAATATCCGCACTTCCCTTAGGAGATAAATTATCAGCAGTCTTAGGAGAATTATCACTTGAAACATAACCGTTTATTACATAATAATAACCATTGTCATCATAATATGTATTATTGCCCTTGCCTGCACTAAAAGCCTCACCGCACCATATATTATTTTCAGGTGTTGTTGATATTTTTGAAAGGTCCCACACATAATCATCCTCAAGCTTACCCTCCTTAGGTGCTTCTGTTGTTACCTCTGTAGTAGACTCTGTTGAGATTTCCTCTCCCTTAACATCCTCACCGCCGGCCTTTAAAAGCTGTGATTCATAATTCATAACTGCATTTTTAAGACCTTCTATTATGCTTCCCGAATTATTATCGGCATCTGTAAATGTCCATTTTAAATCGCCGCCATTTAATCTGCCTGAATCATTTATAACCTTTTCTTTAACATCCTCCGCTGCATCAGGAGTATAGCTGTACATTGACGCCTCTGTGTCAAAATTATTGTACGCCCAGCCGCCCTTAACAGCCGTTACAGTTGATGGAACCTGTTCCTTTTGAGAAGCTACGCTGTAACCGTCAATCTGTCCTTCAACAGGGGTATTATTCTGATTAAAGAATGTTGAATATCCTGTCATATAATTGCCATATTCCTTAATCATTCCGCCGTCCTGATTAGAGAGATTTTTACTTCCCTCAAATACACCGTTTCCTCTGTATGAATCACTTCCCTGTGAACCAATCATCATAGGTCTGTCACAGTTTTCAAAATAATTGTTTTCCACAAAAACCGAAGCCTGTTCGCAAGCTGCAGCACCATAGCCATTACCAACATAATAGTTGTTATAAACATGAGTATTGCCTACTACACATCTTGGATGACGTGAATCCGCATGGTCAAACCAATTATGATGATATGTTACATTTACTTTCGCAGTAGGATCCGTCATATTGTTAAGCTCCCACTGACCGCCTGAAAACGTTGTTTTTCCTGTATCATAAAAATGATTGTTTGATACTGTAACATAATCTGTCTGATGCTTCATATCAACGGTGCCGTCACCCTTCTTTTGATCGTCCTCTGCTCCCGGAGCACCATAGTAGAAATCCATATTATGAATAAATACATTATAGTTTTCCGTATCAAATGAAAGAGCATCTCCGTCAGTACCCTGACAATGCCACATAATTGCAAAGTTTCTGAATTCAATATTCTGTGTTCTCTTAACGGAAATTCCCCAGCCATGTAATACTGCGTCTTCTCCCACACCTTCAAATGTAACATTTTTATTGTTTTCAATTCTCATTGTATAATCGGCATTTATATTTTCAGGAGCTCTGACCTTTCCCAAAACTCTGACAGAAAGCGGTGTATCAATCTTATTTTTATTTCTGTAAGCAATAATTCCATTTATGCCTACACCTTTACTTGAATCACCATCAATTGTAACTGTATTTCTGTTTGCATCTGTTAAATATACAACCTCTGCATCTTCTCTTAATGTGCCGTCTTTATTATAAGCACCTGTTGTATACTCATTTGGTGAAGCCTCCGAAAAAGCAAAGCCTTCTCTTAAATAACTGTCAACATTCAAAACAGGAGTTTCCGCTGCCGCTGCCGTAATTTCATTACTGCCCTTAACAGGAACTACCTTCATAACATAACTGCCGGTTGCAAGACCTAACGCATCCGCTCTAAAATAATCGGCATACTGCCTTACAAGCATATCATCAAGCTTGATATAACCGCCCACCTCAGGCTTAACATATACGTTGTAGCTTTCTGCATCTGCATAGGAAGTCCACTCAACATAAGCACTTTCATGCCATCCTCCGCTCTCAGTAATCAAAACCGCACTTGTACTTACATCTACTGTATTTATACTGATTTCCTCGGCAAACGAACTGCTTGCTCCCAATATTCCCGCAAAAGAAATTATTCCGGCCATAAAAGCACCAATAAATCTTTTTGAAAATACCGCTTTTTTCATAAAAAAATTCCTCCTTGTATAATTAAAATTCTCTCTGTTTTCTATTAATATATTATAATTATATCACATAGATTTTTATAGTTAAACACAGATATATTGTAATATTTAACAATAATTTAAATATTTTTTATAATTTTAAACATTATAATTGATTTTTTATTGTTATTATATTAAACTAAAGAAGGAACTCATAGCATTACTTATACAATATAGATCTCATTATCAGGGAGGCATCTTATGGATATTACTTTAAAAGACTTAATACTGTCAGGCAATTTAAAGGACTTAAAACTTTTAGCCGGCAAGAACGGATTAAATAACAAAATTACAGGCTGTACAATTTTGGATTTTCAGTTCGACAGAACACTTAATATTTTAAAACCTGAATATTATTTTAACAGTAATCAGCTTGTACTGACCTCTTTTTTGTATGCAAAGGATAACGAATTTCTTATTTTAGATGCTCTGAAAAAGCTGACCGAAAGAGGAGTATGCGGACTCGCAATTAATAATATATATAAACTCCCGATAAATGATATGATAATCAACATCGCTGACTCCAAAAATTTTCCGTTATTTTTGTTTAAATCTCCAAATATAAGAGTCGAAAATATAATTTTATCTATAGATCAAAGCATAAACCGGTTCAAAAATATGTTTTATTTTGAAAATATAATCGATGAAATTATACATAACAATGATGTTAATAAAAATGCACATAAACTTTATTCCAATATTAATGAACTGTATATATGCGCTTATTTTAAGCTCAATAATACTGAACATATTAAAGAATTTAATAATAATTTACACAATGAACTTGCCAAAATATCATTTAATGAAATTAACTATGTTCAGTATAAATATAAAAACGGCTCCTTGCTGATTTTTAGCTTTGATACCATTAACAGCAATGAAAGCCTTAATAAAATAAAAAATATATTCAAACTTTACAGTAAAGAACATAAAAACTGCAGCTTGGGAATAAGCAATATTCACAACGATACAAATACTATGAACAAAGCAATCAAGGAATGTATATTTGCCTCATCTTATGCTAAACACGAGAACATAAATTATGCTGAATATTTTGATTTAGGTATGTATAAATTAATTTTGCCTTACTGCAATTCCACTGAATTTACAGAATACGAAAATAATATAATAGGTAAAATTAAAAGTCAGGACACAGTAAACAGCACCAAATTAATTGACACTCTTACAGCCTTTATTAAATTCAGAGGCAATATTCATAATATGTCAGAGGCAACAAAACAGCATGAAAACACCATAAGAAACAGGCTTGAAAAAATAAAAAATATTACAGGTCTGGATTTCAAAAAATCCTGCGATTATGAACAGCTTTCAATGGCTGTAAAAATATATAATGCAAAGGAAATTATAAAAAATTAAAAAGTATCCTAAAATAATCTTGTATTCAAATGAATTTTCAGATACGATCGAGCAGAAGGCTACCCATTAATTGAGCGGCCGACCTCTCACACCACCGTACGTACCGTTCGGTATACGGCGGTTCAATAGCTTGAGTGCAGTACCTTGTATCTTTGGTATATGTCATCATATCCCACTGATACAAGGTATTCATTTGTTAATGACCTGTGCAATATATAGCTATTGGATATTCTCCAATATCCTTTCCTGCTGTTCGCCCATTCCCACGCCTTTTGTTTATCCACTCCTAATCTTTTAAGATTATTGAATCTTACAGATGGTCTTTTCCATGTTCAATCTGTATCAAGGGTAACTTGTCATTGATTGCCTCGCAATACCTCCCCCGTTAAGAGCGGTAACCTTCCCCTCACATATCTACCACATCTACGCCACAGGGTTCGGCAGTATTGGACTTCACTTTGTTTGGCAAGCTCGTCCGCCCTGAATACGTCTTATATGTGATTTCTGTTTGTCAGACCGAGGGTTTGCATTAGACTTACTTCAGACTCCACCTCACGACAGACGCCCTTGCTCTTTGCTAACAGTTCCTACTGCCAAGCCTGCAGCGGACTTTCACCACCAAGTTACTGCCCATTTATGGCAAATCCAAAAAAGAGGATGCTTACGCATCCTCTTTCAAACTTATAAATAAATTATCTTGGTAAATTATAACTCTTATCAAGAACATACTGTAAAATCATAGCAACATCCTTAGAATCAATATTACCACTCTTATCAACATCCACATACTCAAAATCATTAGTATAAGGAGTACCGCTTAAAACGTGCTGTAAAAGCATTGCAACGTCATTAATATCTACGTCACCGTCAGCATCTGCATCACCATAAACCTTAACAGGAGTAGGAGTTGGATCATGCTCTGTTGTTGGCTCTGTTGTACTTTCGCTTGTTGACTCTGTTGTGCTTTCAGAAGTTGATTCTGAAGTACTTTCGCTTGTTGACTCATCAGGAATTGAGATACCGCTTGTGTAACCTAAGTAATAAAGACAAGTCTTAGAACCACCTGCAAAGATATGATAACTCTTACCTGCACTTACATTAAATCTTACAATATCATATCTTGTAGAACCGCTTTCATTGTCAATCATCTTAACAACAGCGCCTGTTTCATCAGTTACATAAGTATTCTTACCGCCATTAGTCTTAACAGCCATAGTGAATACACCATCTTTTTCAGGTGTAAACTTAATAAAACCACCTCTTACAGGTATACCTGTAGGATTAAGTTCGTTCATTGGATTTAAACCATTCACATCATAAGGATTGCCCTTTGGCTGTAAGTAATATTCCAATGAATAAGTATTGCCGCCCTCAACAAAATCCACAGGAGCATACTCCTCACAATTACTATAGAAGGTTTCTCCAACAGTTAAACCATTAGAACCCTCTGCAAGATCAGTTTCCACATCCCACATAATCTCATCATTTAATCCTGAAGGAACAGGAGCTTCACCTAATACACCAACATAAGGCACAGAAATTATTACATTTCTTGAACCTGTTTTAGAAGTTGTTGAATATAAAGATTTAATTGAAGCTACATCTACATTATAAGTATTGGTAACACCATCAATTGTAACCTCAGCAGTCTTATTATCTAAGTCAATAATAATTGTATATTCATAATTCTTAGCAGCTAAAGTACCAACCTTTGCAAATGTACTTGAATCTCCATTTACTCTTACAGCAATATCAGCCTTGTTGGAACCGCCGCCAAAACCTATAATTTCACTTTCAGTACCGTCAGCCTTTGTACCTCTTATCTGAACAAATGCCCACTTACTTGCTGTAGTACTTGGCTCCGCAGTACCGCTTATAATAACCTTGCCGCTTGTCTGCTCAACAAAAGGAATAGTAAGCTCTGCAGCAGCAGTCTTAGATGTATCTGTTAATGTCCACTTGTCGGTTGCTTCATTATATGTTACAGATACACCTGCACCTGTATCACTTGCATCATCTGATGTAAAGCTTGTTATTGCTTCACCTAACTCAACAGGTGTGCTATAGCTTGTGGTAGGTTCGGTTGTTGTAGCAACAGTTGTTGTTTCAACTGTAACAGATGTTGTACTTTCTGTAGTACCTTCTGTCGTTGTAACAACCGGAGTATAACTATCACCCACCTCATACTGTAAAAGATAAAGATGAATTTCATTCTTGCCCTTCTTAATTGTATTGGTACCTGCTGTTACAGGAATTGTAACTGTACCTGTTGTTACAGAATAGTCTGTACCGTTAATATCAATTGTACTGTTAGTCTTGCCTGCATCTTCAAGAACTATTGTAAGCGTACCGTCAGCAGGAGCGTTAAATGTAATAACTGTACTTGACTGTAACTTTATTGCAGCAGTAAGAGTTTCGCCGTCAAACTCTAAAGGATTCTTGCTTGCACTTGACCACTTTGAAGGTTCGGAAGCGAACACAAAGAAGTCCTCAGTATTAATGCCCTCTGTGTAATTCCATGTAAACAGCTCACCGCCTGCCTTTAATGTAGCAACAGCTGTAGCTGTGCCGTCTTTTGTCGCTGTAAGAATTGAAGGTGTAATTGATTCAAGATGCCATCCGCCTACAGAAAGAGATACAGAAAAAGGTGTATTAATATCAACATTACCTGTAAATGTATTATTTCCTGCATAAGTAAGCGCAGTTGTGCCAACATTTACAACACCATTTGACGCATCTAATTCCTTAGTTTCGCCTTCTGCCGGATACAAAGTAACAGAAACAGCACCCTTAACCTTCTCAAGGTGAATTTCTGTTGCTGCATCAGTTGTCTTTACAACAACAGTCTGTGCTTCGGTCGGAGCAATATAATCACCTGTATTTGTAATTGTAGCTGAATAGTTACCTACAGCTATCTGATTTGCTGATTTATATGTACCGTCATTCTGGTCAACCAATACAGTGCCGTCAGTTAATTTAACTGTTGCACCCTTAACAGGTGTATTTTCAGTACCGCCTACAAGCTTAACTACAGCATAACCGTCATAGTCAACCTGTAAATCAGCTGTAGCTGTAAATGTATCGCCATCATTGTTAAGAATATCAGACTTAATAACTACATTTGAATATCCTTCTTTAGATACAGTAATAACGTATTCTGCACCAAGAGAAGCAGTAGCTGTATAAACACCATTTCCCTGATTTTTAAATGTAAGACCATTTGCAGTAACAATTGCATCATTTACAACTGAACCGCTGCTCTTAACAGTAATTGTAATTTCACCTGATTCGGTTTCAGGGAAAGCCTTTAATGTACCTGCATAAGTCTGAACATATTCAGGTACCTCTTCTGCAGGAGTTACAAAGTAGTTACCTTTATAGAACTTAGAAGAATCCAAATCAAAATTATCAATACTTGAACCATCAGGGAAAGTATATGAACTTCCTGTAAGTACAGCCTCATCCAAAGATGAAACCTCTGTTCTTGTACCCTTTGCTTCAAATTTGCCGCTGCCTACAAATATTTCATTATAAGACTTAGCAATACAAGTAGCATTTCTTGACTTAAAGTTACTCTTACAATTCTCATAATAGTTATTCTCTAAAAGTACACAATCCTTACCTCTTAAGTCAACTGATGTACTTGTAGCACCCTGGAAATATGTGCTGTAAATATGCATATTACCATTTGCGGCAAGAGGCTGTCTTGAGCCAACATTCTGATACCAGTTATGGTGAAGTGAAATATAGAACTGGTCATCTGATGTTCCGCTGCCCACAAGGTTAGTCTTATGGCAATCAATATAATGATTGTAAGACATTGTGTAATACTGACCTCTCTTAAAATCACAAGAACCGTCACCCTCTGCCTTATCACTTTCAGCAGGGTTTGCACAATAGCCCGGATAGAATACGTTGTTATGTACCCATACTCTTTCAATAGGACAATCAACACCGTCATCGCCCTGGAAGCCAAGACCATCCTCGGAATAGTTCTTAAAAGTAAGATTTCTTACCTCAAAGCTCTTGCCTGCTTCTTTAGGACAAGTTGAAGTCTGAGAGAAAGTAAAGCCCCAGCCATCAATTGTAGCATCATTACCAATACCCTCAATAGTAATATTTCTGCCGTACTTACAAATTGCAAGATTACCATTATCACTCTTTGAACCGCCAAGAGCAATGTCCTTTGTAGCATAAGGAGTTAAGTTCTTTGGAACCGTAACTGTACCTACAAATCTGATTATAATAGGATGATTATTGGTAATTGTAAGCTCCTGGATATATTTCATATTGTTATTAAGGAGGTTACCAATACCCTCACAGGTTCTTGTCCATGTTGCACCTGATGAAGAAGATACATAGTTATAAACCTTATCCTCATAACCCGGTATTGTAACAGTATCCTTGTTTTCATCGGTTACATATACAATTATTGCATTGTCCTTTACCGTACCGTCATCATTATAACCACCAATACCTTCTGTACTGTTAAAGTGAGCATAACCCGAACGGTCGTATTCATAAACCTTAATGCCGTTTCTTGTATGCTCTGTACCGTCAGATGCCTTAATATAAAGGTCGTATCTGCCTGCCTTCAAGCCCGGAATATCAACTCTTGCATATCCGCTTGTTGAAGCAGGTCTTACAAGATAAGTTAAATCATCTCCTGTAAGATAAGTATAATCTGAATCTGTGCTGAGCTTATATCCTACCTGTACTGCTGTACTGTCAGGATTAGAATCAGCCCATTCAGCATATAATGTTTCGTTCCAGCCTGCTGAAATAGACGGAGCAGCTGAAACAACGGTTGTGTTAGCAGTAAAACCGGCAAAAATCATTGTTGTTGCCAATGTTGCTGATAACAATTTCTTAAAAAATTTCATCAAAGTCCCTCCTAATTATTTTTTTGATAAATATTATTATACCATAAATTACAAATCAATTACTAAATTTAAGGCTTTTTTTACAGTTTGTTCATAATTTTCGTGAATTCTACAAATTAAATTTAAAAAAAATATTGAATTTGATGCTTTTTTTGGTGATTTTTAATAAAAATATATACAGCAAATTATAATCACCGGTATTCAAATTAATATTTATTTTTATAAATAATATTAGTTATACATTAGAAAATCAAATTCTCTTATTATTGTAAAACCTACACTTTTACGATATTATATATTTAATAAAAAATCGACCATATTAATTAACGCTTAATAATAAGAGCCGGCGAATTATATGAAAATTTTTTTTATAAAATAATTTGAACCTTTTCACGTTTTTCTGCCTCTTATAAGTAGATGCATCTAAAAAGCAAGGAGTTGAAATTATGGAAGATTATGAAATAATAGAGAAAATAAAAAACGGCGATGAAAGGGGAATTGATGACCTATATGTAAAGTACAGCAAACAAGCATATAGAACAGCTTACCTTATAACCTCTAACAGTTACACAGCAGAGGACGTTACACAGGAGGCATTTATTCAGAGCATTAAATCACTTAAATCATTAAAAAATCCAAACTCCTTTAAACCATGGTTTTACAAAATATTAACCCGTATAGCATGGAAACACGCCAAAAATGATACATACTGCATATTGGTTGATGAAATTGCCGACAAAATAAACACATCAGCTTGTGATGAGTATTTCAAAGACAATAAATATGACCTGCTTTACGAGGAAATAAATAAGCTTAACGAAAAGCTTAAAACAACAATTATATTATTTTATTTCAATGAAATGTCAATTAAGGAAATTTCCAAAACAATGGGTTGTTTGGAAGGTACGGTTAAATCCAGACTCTTTACAGCCAAAAGCAAATTAAGAAAATCACTTAATAAGGAGGTATTGCAATGAATAATTTGGATAATGAAATAAAAAAAGCATTAACAACAAAAGCTGAAAATATTGAACTTCCCGAAAACCTCCTTAACACAATTAAAACCGAGTTGGAAGAAAAGGAGAATAATAGTATGAAGAGATTTAAATTTACACCAAAGGTATTAGTTGCTGCATTAGCATTAACAGTAATTCTTGCATCAGGGGTAATTGCCGCAGGTAAAATTGCATACACGTGCTCAAGCTCATCAAGACTGGATGATATTAATCACTTTCCTACCCTTGAAGAGGTTGAAAATATAGTTGATTACTCACCAAAATTTGTAGAAACTCTTGGAACGCACAAATTTAAATTTGCAAATCCTGCTGATTCACAAAGTAAGGATGATAATGGAAATGTAATTAACAAATTTAAGGATATTACTTTCTGGTATGAAACAGATAATAAAGATGCTACACTTACATTATCTACTCAACCTTCTTCAACAAGTCTTGGTATCGGTGAAAATGCTGAATCTATATCATATAATGGCATTACTCTTTATTACAGCAGCTTTACATATAAGGCTGTACCACCGGATTATATTAAAACCGATGAGGATAAAGAACTTGAAGATAAGGGCGAATTAATGATTGGCTTTGGTTCAGATGAAATAGACGAGAAAAAGACACAATCCATTGCATGGAAGGAAGACGGTGTTACCTATAACCTTATGGATATGAATGAAGAAATTGACAAAACTGAATTTATTGAAATGGCTAAACAGGTAATTAACGTAAGATAAAATTTTTAGGTACAGGGAAATTTATTCTCTGTACCATTTTTTTATTGCAAATTTTACAATTAAGGAGTATACTTATTTTAAAATTTACATTTTATAGGGAGTGATAAATATGACAATAAACGAAGAATTGGACAGGCTTTTGAAAATGGCATTAGCGGACAGCAATTTAAAGACAAAGCTCCTTTCTACAGAAAATGCAAAAGAACCAATGGAGGACTTTTGCAATATTGCATCAGAATATGGCTGTAATATATCTATGGGCGACTTACTTGCATTAAACGAAACTCTTTGGAACAACCTGCTTAAAAGCACTAACGGCGGTGCAACATTTCCTATTGAGGAATGGTCAGATGCTTACGAGCAGTTTATTTCATCACTTAGATTTTAAAAACAGAGGTTTTATTTATGTCAAAGAATACAAAGCTTTTAAAAATGATTTTTATGGCTATGATTATTGCAATAGGTGTAGTAATATCGCCAATACTCAGAGTTGAGGGTATGTGTCCCATGGCTCATTTTATAAATATAATATGTGCAGTAATGCTTGGACCGGTTTATGCCTTTATATGTGCCCTGCTTATAGGTATCATAAGAATGTGCATTATGGGAATACCTCCTCTTGCCCTTACAGGTGCGGTATTTGGCGCTTTATTGTCAGGAATACTATACAGACTGTCAAAGGGCAGAATAATTTTTGCAGTTATAGGTGAAATCATAGGCACAGGTCTTATAGGCTCTGTAATTTCATATCCTGTTATGAAACTTTTTTGGAACACAAACGGTGCTTATAATCACCTTACTTGGTTTTTCTATGTGCCTTCCTTTGTTTTAGGCACACTCATAGGCGGAAGCTTTGCCTTTCTTTTTCTTAAAAAGCTTGTTAAAACCAAGCTTTTACAGAAATTCCAGCAAAGTCTCGGCAGTGAAATTATCACTACAGAAATAACAAAGAAAGACGATGCTATAGGTATTGGCTTTATAGGTATAATTTTGTACATAGTATCTCTTGTAATAATTAAATCACTTCTTGGACTTACAGGTTTTTGGCTTTTTATACCTTATGCTCTATGTGCTCTTTTTGTTATTATGGGCATTATATATTATAAGAAGTAAATACTTTTTGTATATTGAAAAGAAAGAGGATTAATAAATGTTTAGTATAAATGATTTTAAGTCAGTGCAAAACAATATATTTTCTGCTTCACCTCTTATACACTGTATAACCAATCCCATATCAATTAACGACTGTGCAAACTATGTGCTTGCTGCCGGAGCAAAGCCTATAATGGCTGAACACCCTCTTGAAGTTGAAGAAATAACCTCAAGAGCAGATGCACTGGCTGTCAACATAGGCAATATTACAGATGCAAGGCTTAAATCTATAAGGCTTTCAGCAAAAAAAGCCGATGAACTTAATATACCATGGATAATTGATATTGTAGGTGTAAACTGCTCAAAGCTAAGATTTAATTACGTAAATGAACTTCTTAATGATTTTAATCCTTCGGTTATAAAAGGAAATATGTCAGAAATTAAAGCTATAAGCCGTATTGAGAGTCATGGAAAAGGTATAGATGTAACAAAGGCAGATGCAACAACAAATGAGAATATTGCAGAAAATGTATTAATTTCAAAAAAACTTGCCCAAAAATATAAAACAGTAGTAATTGCCAGCGGAAAAATAGATATTATAACTGACGGAAATACTACCTATACCGTGGAAAATGGCTGTGAATTAATGAGCCTTATAACAGGTACAGGCTGTATTTTAAATGTACTTACGGGAACTATACTTTCCGTTGCCGAACCTATTAAATCAGGTATTATGGCTGCGGCACTTCTTGGTATTGCAGGTGAACTTGCTGATAACAGCAAAGGCACAGGCAGTTTTAAAATAAGCCTGCTTGATATGGTCAGTACAATGACAGCAGAAAAAATGAGTAAATATGCTAAAATAAAAAACGTGTAGACCTTTAATGATTTACACGTTTTTTATTTATTAAAGCCTTACTTCAACCTTGTTATCCCTTAATACAAGCTCATCTCTTGTAACATTGCAGTCATATGAAAGTACTTTAACCCCTTTGCTCCCAACTTCTTTAAGCTTATCGGCAAAAGCCTTATGATTTATTTCGTTAGGCACAAAATAGTCCACATCACTCATTTGTACAACAAAAATTACATAAGCCCCATAACCCTGACCTACAGCATTATAAAGCTCATCAAGGTGCTTTACCGCCCTTTCGCTTGGTGCATCGGGAAAACTTACAACATTGTCATTTTCAAGAGTTACACCCTTAACTTCAATAAAAGCTTTTTCCTCTCCTCTTTCAATATAGAAATCAAATCGTGAATTGCCATAGGTATACTCTCTTTTACAGTAAGTAACATTGTCAAAAAGCCAACCCTCTTTTATTGCTTCCTCAACCACCTTATTGGGAGCCTGTGAATCCATATTCACAAGCCTGCCCTTTTTGTTTACTGCAACAAGAGAAAACTTGGTCTTTCTCTCGGGATTTGTGCTCGGTTCTATATAAACCTCTGCCCCTTCAGTTAAAAGCTCCCTGCATCTGCCTGTATTTTTAACGTGACATATTTCAACATTGCCGTTGATTTCAACCTGTGCAATAAATCTGTTGTCACGTCTTATAAATTTACCTTCAACAATACCATTATACTTCATATTACTCTCTTATCTGTCCGTTTCCATATATTAAATACTTGGTAGTGGTAAGCTCCTTTAATCCCATAGGACCTCTTGCGTGAAGCTTCTGTGTACTTATACCGATTTCAGCACCAAAACCAAATTCATTGCCGTCAGTAAATCTTGTTGACGCATTTACATAAACAGCAGCAGAATCTATTTCCTGCAAAAATCTTTGTGTATTTGTATAGTTCTCACTTACAATACACTCTGAATGACCTGTTGAATACCTTGTAATGTGTTCAATAGCTTCGTCAATGTCATTAACAACCTTTACGGCAAGAATATAATCAAGGTATTCCGTTGCCCAATCCTCATCTGTAGCATCAACAACATCATTAACAATAGCCTTAACAGCCTTATCGCCTCTGATTTCAACGTTCTTTTCTCTCAACGCCTTAATAGCTTTTGGCAAAAATTCTTCTGCAATATTTTTATGGACAATCAAAGTTTCGGCAGCATTACAAACTCCCGGTCTTTGAGCCTTGGCATTAACAATAATATTTACAGCCTTTTCAATATCGGCACTTTCATCAACAAAAACGTGACAATTACCTACACCTGTTTCAATTACAGGCACAGCTGAATTTTTTACAACAGACTGAATTAAGCCTGCACCACCTCTTGGAATAAGAACATCAATGTAACCGTTCATTTTCATCATTGCAGTAGCAGTTTCTCTTGATGTATCCTCAATAAGCTGTACAATATTTTCATCAATTCCCATTTCATTAATTGCCCTTTTAAAAACAGAAATTGTAGCCTTATTTGAGTTTATGGCTTCCTTTCCGCCCCTTAATATTACGGCACTTCCTGCCTTTAAGCATAAGCCAAAGGCATCTGATGTAACATTGGGTCTTGCCTCATAAATAATACCGATAACACCCATAGGCACTCTCTTTTGTCCAACGGTTAAGCCATTAGGCAATGCTTTCATATTTATAACCTCACCAATAGGATCAGGCAGCTTTGCAATTTGAGAAAGACCGTCAGCCATAGCATAAATTCTATCCTTACTTAATGCAAGTCTGTCCATAATTGAATCCTTAAGACCTGCCTTTTTGCCATTTTCAAGGTCAATTTCATTAGCCTTTAATATTTCCTCATAGTTATCCTTTAAGGCATCGGCAGCCTTTAATAAAAGCTGATTTTTTTCTCCTGTTGTAAGTTTTGCCAATGCTCTTTTTGCAATTTTAGCACTTTCGCCAATTTCAGTTAATGTTCTCATTCTATTTCCTCCTTATCTTTTTATCGGTTACAATTATATCAACAGCCCTGTCAGTATTCTCTCTCGGGACCAAATAAGTAATCTGTTCCTCAAAGCAAACTCCCACAGTCAGCATATATTCATTTTCATCAATGTACTTGTCATAATAACCTCCGCCATAGCCAATTCTGTAAAATTCCTTGTCAAAGGCAAGTCCGGGAACTGTTATAACAGTATTTTTATCTGATTTTATTATGCTTTCAGCCTTATATTCAGACTCCAATATACCTATTTTATTGGGCTTTAATTCTTCCATAGATTTTATTTTAATAAAAACCATTTCGTGAGGCTTTCCTGTCATATAAGGAACAGCTACAATTTTACCGTCACGTAATGCCTGATTTATAAGCTCAATAGTACCAATCTCCGTACCATAACTGACAAAGCTAAATATGGTATCCGCCTCTTTATATAAATCCGTTTTAAAAAACTCAGAGGTTATATTGCCTCTGAGATTTTTTCTGATTTCTTTAAACCTTTTTCTGATATCCTTTTTATCCAATATTACCACCTACAAATAGTGTACCTATCTTTTTACCTTCCAAAATATCATATACAACATCAGGGTTTTCACCTGAAGCAATTACCATGCTTACATTTTTCTTTCTCAAATAATCTGCTGCCTTAACCTTGGTAACCATTCCACCTGTACCAAGAGCAGATGAAGATCCTCCTGCAAGGGAATAAATTTCATCAGTAATTTCAGGCACGGTATCTATAATTTCAGCATTTTCATTCTTATTTGGGTCAGCAGTATACATACCGTCAATATCAGAAAGTATAATAAGTAAATCACTCTTAATAAGTCCTGCAACATAAGAAGAAAGTGTATCATTATCAGAAAACTCATTAAGCTCATCAGTTGAAATAGTATCATTTTCATTAACTATAGGTATAACACCCATTTCAAGCAATCTGTTTATTGTATTACTTGCATTTCTTCTTTTGCTTTCAGCCTCAAATATAGGCTTAGTCAGGAGTATTTGAGCCACCTTTTGATTATACTCACTGAAAAACTTTTCATACATCTGCATTAATAATGCCTGACCAACAGCAGAAGCTGCCTGCTTGCCAATAACATCCCTCGGTCTTTCAGTTAGACCAAGTTTTGCTGCACCTATAGCAATGGCACCTGATGACACAAGCACCACATCCAACCCCTTATTTGTAAGGTCGGTAAGCATTTTTGAAAGGTTATCTATTTTCTTTAAATTAAATTTGCCATTTGGATATGTAAGTGAAGTAGTACCAACCTTAACAACAACTCTTTTACAATCCCTTAGCTTTATTCTGTAATCCATTTTTAATTCTCCCGTTTGTTAAAATTTAATGAAATAACTGCCCCAAGTATTAAAAACACACCAATAACCGAAATTAAGTTAATGGGCTGATGAAGTATAAATACACTTACAATAACACCTACAGCAGGCTCGGCAGTTGCAAGTATTGATGCCGTACCCGACTCAACTCCTGTTAAGCCCTTTGTGTAAAGAAGAAAGGGACTTACTGTTGAAACCAAAACAATTAATATTGCCGATATAATAGCTGTAGTATTTGACAGTCCGTTAATAAGAGAGCTTGGCTCAATAAGGGGTATTGAACCAATGGCAGCAAATATAAATGTATAAACCGTTACCGTAACAGCACTGTATTTTTCCAGTGCATACCTTCCGAAAATACTGTAAAGTGCATAAAAAACACCGGAGCCAATACCGCAAATCACTCCAAATAATGTGCCGTTGATTTTGCCTCCCACAACTCCCGTAACACACATACAGCCAATTACGGTCAATATAAGAGCAGCAATTTTAATTTTAGTCATTTTTTCCTTGAAAAGCACTGCCGACATTAATGTCACAAAAACAGGTGCCGTATATAAAAGTACAACAGCTATGGCAGCACTGCATTCATTCATAGAAGTAAATAAACACCAATTAAAGAACACAAAACTTATAATGCCTGTACCTATAAAATACCTGATATCCTTTAATTCTATTTTTAAAAGACTTTTGTCCTTCACTGCAAATATAATAAAAAGCACAACAGCAGCACCAAAGCTCCTTATTGCAACAATATTTTCAGGTGATAACCCATGGTCTGCAAGATTATTTGAAAAAAGGCTTATAAGCCCCCATAATATTGCACCACTTATTACGTATAAATAATATATTTTTTTGTTCATTCTTTCACCCTGCATAAATATTAATTAAAAATAAATATACCACATTTTTATAGTAATTTCAATATTTATTGGAAATTATGTAAAATTAAATAAAAAGACTGCCTTTAATTTATAATGCTATTCAAAAAAAGAGCTGTGTCTTTACACCTTCCTTCATAATGTATCGATACATTAATCTTCAATCAGGAAAATCATAAATGCTGTCATAAACATAATCATATATTTTATGGCTTTCCTCTGACCATTTCTTCTAACTGTTGTTTCACTCATTTCCATATTGTTGAATAATGATGTACTGCTGTTTAACAGCTCATTAGTTTGTACAATATTATTTCAGATAAAACGTACTGCCCTGCTTTACGGTCTTTGAATTTATATCATATAAACCCATATATCTGTATTTTTCAATTTCACTTTTATTACTTTATTAAAACCGATATTTACATAACTCTAACTGTAATTATTATTCATAAATTAGACAATCATACAATTTCCTCAACGAATACATTTCAAAAAATAAACAATCACTATTATAATATAATCATATAGTATTGATTTGTAATATGCCAATAAAATTTAAGGAGAAAAAAATGAAATCATTAGAATTATTAAAAAAACACTTTACTCAAATACTTAAATCCAAAAGAGCAGAATTAGGATATACTCAAGAAAAAATGGCTGAAAA
>DBGCRA010000081.1:0-3788 GCA_048359195.1 Candidatus Gallispira sp. | reverse complement strand
GTTGTTTTAATAACATTTCCATTTGAGTTATACTCATATGTATTTGTATTTACACCAACTGACTTAATTACATTGTTAAGCATATCGTAAGTATATGTTGTTATACCACTTCCTACCTTTTCTGAATATGTTCTGCCTAATACGTCCTGCTGAGTTATTGTTACAATATCAGCCGAAGTAGTATCACCCTTTAAAGTATGAGTTATCTGTAAGCCTGTTGAGTTATTTACATAGCTGTAGGTTTCATTTGACAATACAGCTCCCGTAACCTTGTCTGTTACCTTTGTTGTAAGCACTCTGTCCCTGTTGTCATAAGTATATGTTGTTTTAGCCTTGCCTGTTATAACCTCTATAGGTCTTAACCTTGTGTCATACTTGTAGCTTTCAAGAACTATATCCTTAGCACCTGTTGTGCCATCAGATTTTGATGTTACGGAAGACTTGTTGCCAACTGCATCATAGTCATATACTGTTTTCTTTCCATTTTCATTTGTTACAGTAATTGTATTAGTCTTGTAATTATAAGCAATATTTACCTTATCACTGCCCAAAGATGTATCATACATATTACCATTTACGTCAGTTCTATTTTTAACATACTCAACCTCTGTAATATTACCTATACCATCATATTCATATTTTGTCAAGTAGTTTTCTGCATTTCGTACAGATTTTATTCTTTCATTGGCATCATAGGTGCAGTATGTATTATAACTCTGTAATACAGACGTTCCACCCTTACTTACCTGATAGCTTATCTCCGTTGGATTGGCAAAACCTTCATCATAGCTGTAAACCTCATTTATTGTTTTTATGGAATTGTCACTGCTGTCTAAAGCAGAATACATTTTTGCCATCAACCTGCAATCAGGAAAATCATAGCTGCTGTCATAAGCATAATCATATATGGTATGGCTTTCCTCTGTGCCATTTCTTGTAACTGTTGTTTCACTTATTGCCATATTGTTGAATAATGATGTACTGCTGTTTAACAGCTCATTAGTTTGTACAATATTGGTACTGCTATTCATTTTTGTCATTATCTTTGTACATATACCATAATATTTGCTGCTGTTATCATCATAATCGTATTCATATTTTATTTCTGATAAAGTATTACTGCCCTGCTTTATTATCTCACCGGATATATCATTTAAAGCAGTATATGTATATAATTCAACTATACTTGCTGCAATGGAATTATTCTCGTATGAATATTTCGTTATCGTCTTTGGCAAAGGACAATTAACGTCTGAATACAAATACTCTATATCTGTTCTATTTACAATAGAATTGCCTTCCATTTCTTCTGTTTTTATATTCTGGCCGGTTGCATCAAAGTAGTATTTAACAGATGTTCCATCTTCACTTTCCACTGTAGTTGTATATTGATAATCATCCTTATAAAAATAAACACAGTTATCCTGATTATATGACAAATCACATAAACTATTAGCATTATTACAACGCCAAAAATCTTTGAAATAAATTTTACAGCTGCATGAATAATCATCATTTAAATTCATACATTGACAACTCACACCATAATGAATGGGTAAATAAATATAATCTCCACTATATTTATATAAACAAACATCATTAATTTCACCATCATTCGTCATATATTTCTTTACAATCTTAGGATAATCATATTCATCAAATTCATAATCACCATTAGATAAAAATTTTATATTATCCTTCCAAGTATACTCATAATGATTTTCTAAACCGGTAGGCATTGTTATTTTAGTTAAAAGTGCATTTTTATAATTATCATCCGAACTAATCTCATAATCAAACTTAGTTACATTGCCTAAATTATCAATTTTTTTGTCAAGTATATTTTTAGTATGATTATCATACTTATTACGCAAGTAAATAAATTTTGTTGTACCTCCATCAGGCATAGTTATGGTTTGCGTTGTTGTAGTATCTGATATTGTTGCACTGATTACTATTTTTCTTCCAACAGAATCCTCAATAACCATTTTTTCATCTGATGAACTTCCCTCTACTGATTTTATACTATTGCCAAATCTATTGTATGTACATATCCACCTGCCTCTATAATCAAAATACTGTTTATCACCATTTTTGTATTCAAGTCTAAAAGCTGAATTAACCGATCCCTGTGCAGAAATATCTTTATATAGCTTAATATCATCATCAAAACAATCTTTTGGTACATAGTAATCATTAACATTAATTAATTCAAAAGTTGCACCATTAGCTAATGTTAAGTATCTTGGATCACTTTCAGGAATATTTCCATCCTTATCCGTAATATATGGAATGTTGTATCTCCAATTACTTGCAATATTAACTCGGCTGTCAATACACTTAGCCGTATTGGTTGAATTTGATGTATAAGTCAATGTTAAATTAAAATCCAGTCCGTTTACTCCCGGCAAACTGCACACATTTTCAGTATAACACAAGGTGCCTGTACTCGGATCAACACTGTCATTTATGCCATTTACATAGCTTAATGCACCCTCTTTGAAAGTTGCATCATATCCCACATCAAAATTACTGCCACTGTCTACACTATATAAGAATACACTATTATCTTTCAGAGCCTTTATCATATACTCAATTTCCTCGTCTGTATCCTCTAATAAATATCCTGAATTTAAATATTCCTCTGCTGCCTCTTCTCTTACAGAGTATTTTTCCATTACATCTTCATATTCTCTTAAAACTGCAGACCTTTCTGAAACAATGTTATACTTGTCATAAATAACCTCAGAAATAGTTTTATTTATAAGCAGAGAAAACACATAGGCATTAAATACTTCTTCAGCTGTATAACCTGCCAAAGCATAATCAACAAACTCACTTTTTATTTCTTCATCAGTAAAAAAGTCATAGTCAGCAAAAAGCTCACCAAAGCCATAAGCCTGTTCAACAGCTGATTTTTCACTTTCATTAACTATTACCATAGCCTTTGCATCTTCAAAATCTACCCTTAAAATCTGCATAATTAAAGCATACGGTATTGACATTTCAATATTTAAGCCCTGCTCTGCACAGACTGTCATTGTATCCTCTCTTACATATAGATATTTATTAATAAAGAATTTCTCTGTTTCATTTAATTCAAAATATTTGTCATTAAGTAAGCCTTTAATTTTTTTCGGTAAGTCTTTGTCCTCAATTTCATAATCTATTGCAGAATCAGAAACCACACCATCTTTTACCATATTGCTTCTGAATTCTCTTATTTTTGATAATAAATCCAAAACAACACCGGCAGAAGATTCAACCTCATCATCTCCAATAAGTCCCTCTGTAGTTGTTTCTATTGCAAGTTCACTGTGTTCATCATCTATTATACTTTCAAATAAAGTCTTATTATCAGTATCTGTACTGTCAATAAAACTCATATCAGTATTTGCCATTACTGACTCTGTCATTAATATTAATGAAAGTATAAATGCCGCTTTTTTCATAATTCTTCTCATAAATTCACTCCTCATTTAATTTGTTTTTTCAGCGGTTAATTTAATATTTGATTCTGCTTCATCTCCTATAAAATTAAATTTTACCGTACCTAATATTCCTTTATTTATATTATTAAAGCTGATATCTGCATAACGATATCCATACTTAATATTCATAAATTTAATAATCATACAATTTCTTTCATAAGTACATTTTAAAAATAAACAATCACTATTATAATATAATCATATAGTATTGATTTGTAATTTACCAATAAAATTTAAGGAGAAAAAAATGAAATCATTAGAATTATTAAAAAAACACTTTACTCAAATACTTAAATC
>DBGCRA010000080.1:0-15775 GCA_048359195.1 Candidatus Gallispira sp. | reverse complement strand
CAATTGCAAAATCCATTAAATTCTTCATAATAATGTTACCTGCGTTTTTTGCTCTGGTGAAGCCTGTTTCTACCATTGCGAAACCTGCCTGCATCCAGAAAACCAATATGGCACCAAGTATGAGCCATATTGTGTCAAATGCGTTAAAAGCCTGTTCAGTCATTTTAACCCCTCCTATAAAATAAAATTAGAATAAAAAAATAAAAGGCGCCGGAGCTTTTGCTCCAACACCTTTGTTGTTTATGAGTGAATTATAGACCCATATTAATAAAAATGCAAGTGTTTTTTTAATATTTTCTTAATTTTTTATATTTTGTTTAATTTTTTTTATGTATCAAATTTATTTTTGTGCAAATTATACATTTATGCTTTGGCACGACACTAAATTCAAAAAATAAGCTCTCGGTCTTATTGCCGAAAGCTTATTAAAAAACTATTGGTTACTTCACACCAATATCAGTTCTGAAATGCTTATCCTTAAAATCTACAAGTTTAACACCTTCATAGGCAATCTTAATAGCCTCATCAAGGTTCTTACCAATACCCGTAACACCAAGAACACGTCCGCCGTTAGTAACAAATTTACCATCCTTTAAAGCCGTTCCCGCATGGAATACAACAATGTTATCTGCATTTTCAGCCTCTTCAAGCCCTGTAATTTCATAGCCCTTAGTGTAACTTTCAGGATAGCCGCCGCTTGCAAGTACAACGCAGGCAGTACCATTATCCTCCCACTCAACATTCACCCTGTCAAGTGTGCCATTAACACAGGCTTCAAAAATTTCCATTAAGTCAGACTTTAATCTTGGCAAAACAACCTGTGTTTCGGGGTCACCAAAGCGTGCATTATACTCAATAACCTTCATTCCCTTTGGAGTAAGCATTAAACCAAAGAAAATAATACCTTTAAATGTTCTGCCTTCAGCATTAAGTGCATCAACAGTAGGCTGATATATTGTTTTCATACACTCCTCGGCAAGCTCAGGTGTATAAACTCTTGAAGGTGAAAAAGTACCCATACCCCCTGTGTTAAGACCTTTATCACCGTCTAAAGCTCTCTTGTGATCCTGTGCGGATACCATAGGAACAATAGTCTTACCATCGCAGAAGCTTAAAACAGACATTTCCTGACCTGTTAAAAATTCCTCAATGACAACCTTATTTCCGCTGTCACCGAATTTCTTGTCTACCATAATTGTATTAAGCCCCTCTACAGCCTCCTCAAGAGTATTGCAAATAAGCACACCCTTGCCAAGAGCAAGACCATCAGCCTTTAATACAACAGGAAAGTCCCCTTTCTTAACATATTCAAGAGCAGCGTCATAGTTATCAAAGGTTTCGTAAGCCGCAGTAGGAATGTTATACTTCTTCATTAACTCCTTGCTGAATGCCTTACTTCCCTCAATAATAGCCGCATTAGCCTTTGGACCAAATACCTTTAAGCCCTCTGCCTCAAATCTGTCTGCAATACCGCCTACAAGAGGATCATCCATACCTATAACAGTAAAGTCAATCCCCTCTGACTTTGCAAAATCAATAAGTTTGTCAAATTCCATAGCCCCAATAGGCACAAGCTCGGCAACCTCGCCAATACCTGCATTGCCCGGTGCACAATAAATCTTATCTACCTTAGGACTTTGTAAAAGTTTCCAACAAATAGCGTGCTCTCTTCCGCCGCTGCCAACAACTAAAACCTTCATATATTTTTATCTCCTTTTCACAATACCATCTACAATTTCAAGTCTGCCCTCTGCAAAAAGCTTAACAGCCTCAGGGTATATAACCCACTCTGCCTGCTCCATAACACGCCTTTGGAGGGTTTCCGGCGTATCATCGTCCATAACATCAACAGCCTTTTGAAGAATAATAGGGCCGGCATCACATTCAGCAGTTACAAAGTGAACGGTAGCGCCCGTAACCTTAACACCTGCCTTTAAAACAGCCTCGTGAACGTGCAAGCCATAGTATCCCTTACCGCAAAAGCTCGGTATAAGTGCAGGGTGAATATTTATCATTTTATTTTCAAACTGATTAACAAAGTCAGGACCTAATATAAGCATAAAGCCTGCATATACAATAAGATCAATATTTCTCTTTTTAAAAAAATCAGCAAGGGCAATGTCATAATCTTTAGGATCTTCATAATCCTTTTTTCTCATTACAGCAGTTTCAATACCTCTTGACGCAGCTCTTTCCAGAGCATAAGCTCCATCCTTACTGCTTACAACAGCAGTAACCTCCGCATCAATTTTGCCCTTGTCAATGGCGTCTAAAATAGCCTGTAAATTAGTACCGCCGCCGCTGACCAATGCACCTATTTTAATCATAATAATTACCTCTTTTTTACACAATTGGCTGCCCCAAAGTGTAAATTTATTTTAATTTAATTTCAATACCTTCGCCCTTAGTAACATTACCAATAATATATGCCTTTTCACCCATAGCCTCAAGAGCCTTTACAGCTTTTTCGGCATCCTCCTTGGCAACAGCAGCTACCATACCGATACCCATATTAAAAGTATTGTACATACTCATTCTTTCAACATTGCCCTTTTCCTCAAGGAGCTTAAATATAGGTAATATTTCCCATGTACCTTCTTCAATATTAACCTTAGTACCTTCAGGCATCATTCTTGGGATATTTTCAATAAAGCCGCCGCCGGTAACGTGGCTTAAACCCTTAACATCAACCTTATTAATAAGCTCTAAAACAGGCTTAACATAAAGCTTTGTAGGTGTTAATAATGCCTCACCCAATGTTGAGCCAAGCTCATCATAATAAGTATTAAGACTTTCCTTTGTAATATCAAATACCTTTCTTACCAAAGAATAACCATTTGAATGAATACCGCTTGAAGCAATACCAACAAGTACATCACCCTCACATATTCTCTTACCGTCAATAGACTTTGCCTTATCCATAATACCAACGGTAAAGCCTGCCAAATCATATTCATCAACAGGATAAAATCCCGGCATTTCAGCAGTTTCACCGCCAATAAGAGAACAGCCTGACTGACGGCAGCCCTCAGCTACACCACTTACAATATCAGCAATTTTTTCAGGCTCGTTTTTACCGCAGGCAATATAGTCAAGGAAGAATAAAGGCTCTGCACCGCTGCATACAACGTCATTAACACACATTGCAACTGCATCAATACCAATAGTATTGTGTTTATCCATAACAAAAGCAATCTTAAGCTTAGTACCGACTCCATCTGTACCGCTTACAAGAACAGGTTCCTCCATATCCTTAGCCTTAGCAATGCTGAAAAGACCGCCAAAACCGCCAATATCAGTCAAAACCTCAGGTCTGAATGTACTCTTAACATGACCCTTCATTAATTCGACAGCCTTATATCCTGCCTCTACGTCTACACCAGCTGACTTATAATCCATAATATATCCTCCTTAAGGTTAGCACAAATTTTAACATATAAATATATTTTAAAATAAATAGAAAGAAATGTCAATCAATACAATACAATTCTTTGAAAATTTGACAATCTTTTATTGCCTTTTCCTGTCCTACGGTGCAGAAAGCACTTATATCACACTGTAAAAGCCTGTTTCCAAACTCTGTAATGTCATAAGGTGTAGCCGAAAGTATCTGTTCACGCCTTTTAATGGTAAATTCCTTATTTTCATCCGCAAAATACTTCCTCATTGCAAGCTTTGTTAAACTATGCTTTTTTATAGGTTTATCTATATCGTTTATTGTTCCTATTATAAATCTGTCAATATCCTGCTGTGTATAATTGCTTTTTGCAAGATATTCTCCCGTCCTTCCGAAAATATCATAAGTCTTTTCAAAATTCGGATCTCTATAGCTGTATATATAGCTGAAATGCTTCCCAAAACCGCAGCCGCCGCCATAAGCTCCGCCTTCAAGCCTTATTTTATCCCATATATATTCTCTTGCTATAATCTGTTGAGCAACCCTTGATATGCCGCTGCTGCAATCCATAGCGAAAGCAGCTGCATTAAAGTTTACGTTTCCTTCAATTATAATTCCCCTGCTTACATCAAGTCCGGAACTTGAAATGATATTCTTTCTACCTCCCTCACTTAATGAAAGAAGGGCCTTATCTATTAAACCGACAATATAAGCCTTATCATCTGCACTTCCTGCTCCGCCATAAAACACACTGCCCCTTTTAAATATTTTATTTACGGAATTTATATCCCTTATAATGGTATCTGTATCAGAGTTTAAATAATTGAAATATTCTATACCCTTTGCCTTGCTTTCCCACGCATTTGCCGATGAAACCTGACCAAGTACCTCTGCAATAGCCTTGCTGTTGCCATTTTCAATATAACCGTTTCTTATTATCTGCTTTGTTTCCGCAACAAGACGTGCTATTCTGTCCTTATCCGTAAATGTCTGTGATATTATTCTTTTAAATATATCAAGAGTCTTTTCAAAATTCTCCCTTAATGACTTCATTCTGAAAACCATTACCGGACGGTATTCAAAATTTCTTTGCAATGTTGTAACCTCAATGCCAAAGCCCCCTGTATAATAATCAATATCATTGGAAAGCGCCTCGTCATAAATATCTGCAACAGCCTTATAAGCACTTAAAGCCTTAACATTCTCAAATTCCGATACATCAAAATAAATATCAGCATAAACTATATCTCCGCTTTCAAGAGGTACATAAATATTATCATTATCCCTGTCAAATTTCAGCTTAAAACTTTCTCTTGAAATATCACTTACTTTAGTTGACATAAGCTTTTTTACTTCCGCAGGACTGTCCTCCCGTGCCTGATAGTTTATTAGGGATTCATTGTTTTTCTCTGCTGCCGCCTTTTCCTTTTCAACCACATTTTTATCTGCAATTAATATGGCATAGCAGCCTTTATCAACAAAATATTCCTTAACAAGTGCCTTAATATCCACGCTATCAAGGCTTTCAAATATTTTGCTTATCTTTATAGGCTCAAAATCCTCCCTGCCCTTTAAAAAATTATTTAACGCAAGAAGCCCATAAAAAAGTCCCTTTGGTTTGTATCCAAAGTCCTCTTCCTTAAAGAAAAACTTAATACTGTTTATAACTCCTTTAAGTTTATAATCATCTACACCATTTAAAGCTATATCTTTAAATGTTTCATTTAAAACATTTCTGAATTTTTCAATGCTTGTTTCATCTGAGTTTTCAACAGTAATTTCCATAACAGTTGATAAGCCGCTGTCATCAAAATCACAGCTCACCTTATCGCCAAGTCCTGCATTTAACAAAGCCTCCTTAATGTTTCCGCCTTCCGTATAGCACCAGAGGGTTGAGAGAATACCAAGCATTGTACACTTTACATTATCGGAGCTTTCACCTGTATTAAAAGCAGCAGTAAGAATATTTTTACCTGTTGTATTGTAATTTACTTCAAGCTCCAGCTTATCCTTGTATTTAACGTCATAAGGCTTTTTTCTCTCCCTGTATTCAAAAGAGCCTAAAAACTCCTTATCCAAAATATTTAAGTATTCATTAATATCTATATCACCGTAAATATAAATAACCGCATTTGAAGGGTGATAATGCTCCCTATGGAAATTCAGAAATTCCTCATAGCTTAAATCTGTTATACAATCAGGATTTCCCCCTGCATCATTGGCATAGCCGCAGCCTTCAAACATTTCCTTATTAAGTCTTTCAGACAAAACAACGGCAGGGTCAGAATACACTCCCTTCATTTCATTAAGAACAATGCCATTGTAGCTTTCTCCGTCACTATTCCAGCCCTCTTGTCTGAAAATTCCTTCATTGTTATACATAAGAGGTCTAAAAACCGCATCACAATAAACCCTCATAAGGGTTTTAAAGTCAGCCTCATTTGTACTGCCTATAGGGTAAACGGTTTTATCTCTGTAGGTCATTGCATTAAGATAAGTATGAATTGAACCTTTATCCAAAATATTAAAAGGGTCCTTTACTCTGTAATTTTCAGAACCGCATAAAACACTGTGTTCCACAATGTGAGGTATACCCTTGTCATTGTCAGGCAATGTATTAAAGCCTATTGTAAAAACTCTGTCCTTATCATCATTTTCTATATATATGAGCTTACAGCCTGAGCTGTGGTCATATATATAAGCTGTACCTATATTTTCTATATTTTCACTTTTGCTTAGTTTAAACATATTATCACCTTTATAAAATATGGGCAGGTATCCGTCCTGCCCAATAATTTTATTACGCATCTGCCGAAGCTGTAGTTTCTTCAGACGCTTCATCAATATATTTCTGTGCCTCATTTTTAACACTTGCTACAGGGTGCTTTTCCGCAACTGTCTTAAAGTAATTAAGTGCAGATACCTTATCTCCCTCCTTATCAGCTATTTTTCCAAGCTGATACATAGCAGAATACCTGACTTCATCACCCTCACCGGTGCACTTTATTGCCTTATTAAAGTAATCCTTTGCACTTGCATAATCACCGTTTGCACTTGCTCTTTTTCCACTGCTGAAATATTCACTTGCAGCAGCAGGAAGTACGGTTTTGCACAATGAAGAATATCTGTTAAGTACCTCCTGACTAAAGCCCTGAGTGCTTAACGCAATAAGCTTTTCGGCTGCTTCCTCTACACTGCCCTCTTTATAATAATTTTCAATATCGGTAAGTAGCTTAACCCTCTGCTGAAGCTCCTGATTATCAGCAGTATAAAGCTTAGAACGCAGGTCTTCGTTTTCCTCTGTAAGTCTGTTTATTGTAGCCGTTTTGTTCTCAATTTCCGTATTCATATTATTTTGAAGAACATTATAATCAACCTGTAATCTGTCATATCTGTTATTAAAATTCTTAATAACGGCAGGCAGCCCCATACATCCTATTATTATGGCTGCAACAGCAACACCTCCAAGGAAGTAACGGAAATTTCCTCCTCCTTTTGACTTAGATTTGGAATCAGTAATTTTAGGCTTAAAAAACATTCTCTTTTCAGGCTTTAAAAAACGATAATATCTCATAGCAACAGGATTGGTACTGTCTATTTTCAATACCCTTTCAGCAAGCTTAAAAGCCTCTGTTTCCCTTCCTCTTTCAATATAGCAAAGTGAAAGAAGGTTCATAGCCTCAACAAATCCCTTATTTTTTTCAAGGGCCTTTTTAAGATTTAATATAGCCATGTCAGTATTTCCCTGATTGGCAAAGGATAAAGCCTCATTATATTTAGTTATTGCATCATACATTGCATTAGCCTCTCTGGCACTTTCAAGCTCTGCAATGTAATCAACAGCAATATTGTCAGTTCTTTTAAGTTTGTAGCTGATAGTCCATTCAATAAGAGCATCAGCAACTCTGCCAAGCCTATAATAGCAAAGACCTAAAAGGTTTCTTGCATCAATATTTTTTTTGTCAAATTCAAGGCTTTCCCTTAATGCTGCAACCGCCTCTGTAATTCTGTTCTCATTACAGCATTCAATAGCTTTGTTATAGCTAACAACAGATAAATTTTGTATTTTCATTTGTAAAGAGCCTGTATATAACATAAACACTCTCCTTACATAGTTTTCTTTAAATCTCTGAGAATATCCATAATATCCTCAACACTATTGGTATCCACTGCCCTGGGAACGTCTTTGTTTTCCGGCAGGGGAGAAAATTTTGCAAGTTCAGCCTTAAAATCCAACATTTTGTCACCTCAATTATTCTTCACTGTTTTCAGAAATTTCAATACCTAACTCCTCTAACTGCTTTGCATCAACAACATCAGGTGCATTTGTAAGCAAGCAGCTTGCATCCTTAACCTTAGGGAATGCAATAACATCTCTGATACTTTCAGTGTCGTTTAAGAGCATAACCATTCTGTCAAGACCAAAAGCCAAACCTCCGTGAGGCGGTGCACCAAACTTAAATGCGTCAAGAAGGAAACCAAATCTTTCCTGTGCATCCTCAGGTGTAAAGCCTAAAAGCTTGAACATCATCTGCTGGATTTCCTGTGAATGAATTCTGATTGAGCCGCCGCCCAATTCACAGCCGTTTAACACCATATCATAAGCCTTTGCTCTTACTCTGCCCGGATCAGATTCACAGTACTGTAAATCTTCATCCATAGGAGCGGTAAAAGGATGGTGAACAGCCACATATCTTTCCTCCTCTTCACTGTATTCAAGAAGAGGGAATTCAGTAACCCAAAGGAACTTATATTCACTGTTATCAAGTATTTCAAGACGCTTTGCAACCTCAAGTCTTAAAGCACCCAAAGCATCAAATACAACCTTGTTATTATCGGCACAAAGTAAAATTAAATCTCCTGCCTTAGCATCAAAACTCTCGGCAATCTTCTTAATTGTTTCATCATCAAAGAACTTTGAAATTGTAGTCTTGTAAGTACCATCATCATTGCAAACAATCCATGCAAGCCCCTTAGCCCCGTAAGTCTTTGCGACGTCTACAAGTGAGTCTATCTTCTTTCTTGGGAAAGAACCGCAGCCTTCTGCATTGATACCTCTTACCGAACCACCGGCATCAATAGCGTTTTGGAATACTCCAAATTCAGAACCGGTTACAATATCTGTAATATTCTTTAACTCCATACCAAATCTTATATCAGGCTTGTCTGAACCAAATCTCTCCATAGCTTCACAATAAGGCATTCTTAAGAAAGGAGTTTCAACATCAATACCCTTTAACTTCTTAAATACCTTTTTAATAAGCCTTTCATTTACACTCATAACATCCTCTTCCTCAACAAAGGAAAGCTCCATGTCAATCTGTGTAAATTCAGGCTGTCTGTCTGCTCTTAAATCCTCATCTCTGAAACACTTGGCAATCTGGAAATACTTGTCAAATCCTGACACCATTAAAAGCTGTTTAAAAAGCTGCGGACTTTGAGGAAGTCCGTAAAATGTTCCCGGATGCACTCTTGACGGTACAATATAATCTCTCGCACCCTCAGGTGTAGACTTGCCAAGCATAGGTGTTTCTATTTCAATAAAGCCTTCCTCTGTTAAGAACTGTCTTACAATCTGGCAAAGTTTATGTCTTAAAATAATATTTTCCGCTACACTTGGACGTCTTAAATCAAGGTATCTGTACTTTAACCTAAGTTCTGTACTTACATTAATATTATCCTCAATCTGGAAAGGAGGTGTGTCTGATTCGGATAAAATCTTCATAGCCTCAACAGTAACCTCAACCTTGCCTGTTTTCATATTGGGATTAATGTTTTCAGGAGTTCTTGCCTGCACCTTACCTGTTACGGCAACTACATACTCACTTCTGATTTCAGCCTCCTTGGCTGCAACATCTTCTGAACAGTTGTCTCTGTCAACCACAACCTGAACAATACCTGTTCTGTCCCTTAAAAGCACAAATGAAAAGTGTCCAAACTCTCTTTTACGGCTTACCCAGCCCATAAGAGTTACAACATTTCCTACCATTGCTTCACTTACTTCCGTGCAATAGCAGCTTCTCTTTAAACCCTGCATTAACTCTGCCATTTTAATTATCTCCTATCTGTTTTTCTATTTCTGATTTAATATCGTCAAGGCTTACAGTTACCTGCTCGCCTGTAGTCATATTTTTAAGTGCCACACTTTCTGAATTAACTTCATCCTCACCTATTACGGCAACAAAAGGAATACCAAGTTTGTTGGCATACTTCATTTTCTGTTTCATACCCTTGTTTGTATAATATACGTCAGTTACAAATCCTGACTGTCTTATTACATTAGCCGTTTTTAAAACATAGCCCATATCCACACCCATAGGTACTACAAGGACATCAACAAGGCTTGACCTTGTACTTTCAATAATGCCTGCCTCCTTAAGCTGTGAAAAAAGTCTTGTAAGACCTATTGAAATACCTATGCCGGGCAGTTTGGTGTTTGTATAATACTCGGTAAGGTTATCATAACGACCGCCTGAACAAACACTGCCTAAGCCTCTGTAGTCATCAAGAGTAGTTTCATAAACCGTACCTGTGTAATAATCAAGACCTCTTGCTATTTTCAAATCAATATCAAAATAGCTTTCATCTATTCCAAAGGCTCTCATATAGCCTGCTACGGTTTCAAGCTCATTAACACCCTCAATAAACTTTTCATTGTCGGCATCTACTGCCTTAAGTGCAGCTATTTTATCCTCATTGCTGCCTGAAATTGTAATAAAATCAATAATTTTATTTATCCTTTCATCATCAATTCCAAGCTCTTTAAGCTCGGATACAACATTTTCCTTGCCTATTTTATCAAGCTTGTCAATATTTCTTAAAATATCGGCAATCCGGTTTTCAAGCCCAAGACTTTCAAAGAAACCGTTTAAAACCTTTCTGTTATTAATATGTATGGTAAACTTACCAAAGTCAAGTTTTCTGAATACATTATAAATAACAGCAGGCATTTCCGCATCATAGCAAAGGTCAAGCTCCTCATTGCCTATAATATCAATATCACACTGATAAAACTCTCTGAATCTGCCTTTCTGCGGTCTTTCACCTCTGTATACCTTGCTCATTTGGTATCTCTTAAAAGGAAATGTAAGCTGACCTGAATGCTGTGCAACATACCTTGCAAGAGGAACAGTAAGGTCAAATCTTAATGCAAGGTCATTATCTCCCTTGTTAAATCTGTAAATCTGCTTTTCCGTTTCTCCCCCTGCCTTAGCAAGAAGCACCTCTGAAAGCTCAATTACAGGAGTATCAAGAGGTAAAAAACCAAAACTTTCATAAACTCCCCTTATTGTATCATATATTTTGTTAAACAAAATCTGGTCCTCAGGAAGAAGCTCCATAAAACCTGTTAAAATTCTGGGCTTGACTTTATTCTTAGCCATAAATAAAACTCCTTTTTCTGTCTATCATTTCGTCAATTCGTGTAATATAATCGTCTACACTTTTGACATTAAATACTCTTTCAATTTTATTCAGTTTATTGTCAACAATTTTAGTGGAACCACCTGCTCCAAGAGCAATTATACTCTGCTTTTCCTCCATAATTGCCACATTGTAAATACACTGGCAATTCGGCTTACAATAACCCACATTTTCAAAATTGCCTACCATATTTTTCTGCCTGTACATATAGTAAGGCGACATACCCATTTTTTCCGTGTACTCTCTTGAAATATTTATAAGTCTGTCCATTTGAAGGGCATCTGTCATATTGTAATTTTCAAGGGTTTCTTTAAGTCTTGAGGCTCTCTTTACTGCAAGGGTATGTACCGTAATACTTTCAGGATTTAATTTCATTAAGCCCTCCATAGTATTGGTAACTTCTTTTTCGCCCTCGCCGGGAAGCCCCAGTATTATATCGGTATTTATATGCTTATGACCTGCCTTTCGTGCCATCTCAAAAGCATTTAAAAACATATCAACACTGTGTTCTCTGCCAATTAACCTTAAAGTTTCATCATTTAAAGTTTGGGGATTAATTGAAATTCTTGAAACATTATGTTCCTTTAAAATTTTCAGCTTTTCCTCAGTAATTGTATCGGGCCTGCCTGCCTCAACGGTAAATTCCACAGGTATTTTAAAGCATTTTTCCACATTAGTCAATAGCTTATCAAGCTGTTTTTCATTTAATGATGTAGGAGTTCCGCCGCCTATATAAAGGCTTTCGATTTCTTTATCCATAAAGTAACCCTTTGAAAATTCCATTTCCCTAATAAGGGCATCAATATAGGCATCAACCTTAGAGCTATACTGCTTTAAGGGATAAGACGTAAATGAGCAGTAAAGACATCTTGTGGGACAAAAAGGAATACCTATGTAAAGACCAACCTTGCCAAGTCCGCCTTCAACAATTTTCTTTTCCTCCTGAGCAACCTTTATCATAAGATTAAGCTTTTCATCACTTACTAAATATTTATCCTTAAATGTTGCCCTTATTTCATTGGTTGTCTGCCCTTCAAGCCATGCCTCTGATACCAGCTTTGCAGGTCGTACACCTGTAAGTATACCCCACGGCAGAGGAATATTTAAAACAGAATTAACAGCCTTTGCAATAGAAAGCCCAATAACTCTTTTAATTTCTCTTTGAGTATCATTTTCAGCTATTTCCTCTGACTTTGCCTTAAGTTCATTACCAAAAAATAACTCAGCCTTGGCTGTCATTTTGTTAAGACTGCTTATTACAGTAATTCCCTCGCCAATTTCCTCACTCTGTATATACTTGTCATTTGGATAAAACATCATAAGTATGGACACAACATCATCAATATAATTGTGCCCTTTTAATATATAATTCATAACACACACTCATTTATTTTACACCGGGGGACAGACCCCTGGTGTAAAGTTTAATTCACAAACCCATTATTCTCCATTTCATAGCCTATACTTGTACTCTGACCGTGGCCGGTATAAACAGTTGTATCGGCAGGAAGTAAAAACAGTTTATTTCTAATACTGTCAATTAATGTTTCACTGTCACCGCCGGGGAAATCTGTTCTGCCTACACTCATCATAAAAAGAGTATCGCCTGAAAAAACTATACCCTCATTTTCAAAGTAGAAGCAGCCGCCGCCGGGAGTATGTCCGGGAGTTGATATTACCTTAAATGTAAGTCCGCCAAAGCTGAACTTTTCACCGTCTGTAAGTACTCTGTCATAAGACACCGTAAAAGGTGAGCCAAACATAGCAGAAAGATTATAGTTTGCAGATTCTGCCACAATTTCTTCTCCCTGACATATAAATATAGGTGCATCGGTATGTTTCTTTATAGCCTCTGCAGCACCTGCATGGTCAAAATGAGCATGAGTAAGGCATATAGCCTTTACATTAAACTCATTTTTATCCACAATACCGCAAAGCTTATCAGCCATTGCACCGGGATCTATAATAATTGTTTCCTTAGTATTTTCATCTATAACAAAATAACAGTTTTCTCCCATATCTGGGGATACGAATAATTTTAATTTCATAGCTTCTCCTAAAATAATTTGTCACTGTCAAGCAATATGGTTATAGGTCCGTCATTTAAAAGCTCCACCTTCATATCCGCTTGAAATAGACCGCTTTCAACATTATCATAATTTCTTTTAGCATACTCCACAAAGGCATTAAAGCCCTCTCTTGCCTCATCAGGCTTAGCTCCCATAGCAAAGCTTGGTCTGTTGCCCTTTCTGGCATCGGCATAAATTGTAAAATTAGGGACAAGCAATAGTCCATAGCCAAGGTCAGCTATGGACATATTCATTTTATCCTCACTATCTTCAAATATTCTTATGTTTTTAAGCTTATTAAACATCCACTCAAAAGTCTTTTGATTATCACCTGTATTCATACCTACAAGAGCAAGGATACCCTTGTCAATACTTCCCACAATTTGACCGTCAACTTTAACAGATGCATAAGCCACTCTCTGTAAAACAACCCTCATTATGAATTCACTCTTTCAATATTATCTACACCCGATACATTCATTATCTTCTTGCAAAGAATTTCAAGCTGCTCCGTACCGCTTATTTTAAGGGATAAATCTACTACAGCCGTACCGTTTTTAAGGCTTCTGCCGTTTACATTAATTACTGAAAGTCCCTCGTCAATTACAATTTTCAGTATATCAAGAGTAAGACCGTCTCTGTCATCAGCAAATATTCTTATATCAGCCTTAAATCTGCCGTTGCCCGATGCTCTGTCAATAGTCCACTCAGCCTCAAGAAGTCTTGCTCTTTCGTCCTCACTAAGGTTAATAATATTTATACAATCTGTTCTGTGAATTGAAACACCTCTGCCCCTTGTAACAAAGCCAACAATTTCATCTCCCGGTACAGGTGAACAGCAGCGTGAAAATCTGACCTCAATATCGCCTACACCGTGAACATAAATACCGCTTTTGCTCTTTTTTCCGGTAATTTGAGGAGCATTGTTATCAGTTTCAATTTTGGCTCTGATAGCCTCCTCCTGCTCTCTTAAAAGCTCCTGAGCAGTTTTATTTCTCTTAATTTCAGCCTGATACTCCTCATTCAGCTTATTAATTACCTGACCCTCTTTAAGTCCGCCGTGACCTACGGCAGCACACACGGAATCCCAGTCCTTAAAACTGTATCTTTCCTGAACAGCCTCCATAGCCTTAGGGAATAAAAGGTCAGCAATATTATATCCCTTTCTCTTTGCCTCTTTTTCAAGAAGTTCTTTGCCCCTGATTATATTTTCTTCTTTATTTATCTTCTTATACCACTGGTTAATTTTAGACTTAGCCTGACTTGTTTTTACAAATTTAAGCCAATCACGGCTGGGTCCTCTGGAGTTTTGGGAAGTAACAATTTCTACCCTGTCACCGTTTTTAATAACATAGTCAAAATTTACAATTCTTCCGTTTACTCTTGCACCAACCATGGTATTACCCACAGCAGAGTGAATTGCATAAGCAAAGTCAACAGGCGTTGACCCCTCTGCAAGAGAAATAACCTCACCGCTTGGGCTGAAACAGAATACATTCTCACTGAATGCATCAAGATCTGTCTTAATGGTATCCATAAATTCATGGTTATCAGACATATCTTTCTGCCATTCCAGAATCTGTCTTAACCATGAGAGCTTAGCGTCCTCTGAACTGTCCTCTACACCCTCTGTAATACCCTTTTTATATTTCCAGTGAGCAGCAATACCATACTCGGCAGTTCTGTGCATTTCATAAGTTCTTATCTGTATTTCAAATATCATACCGTCAGGTCCGATAAGTGTATTGTGAAGTGACTGATACATATTTGCCTTAGGCATTGCAATATAGTCCTTAAAACGGTTTGGCATAGGAGTATATGCCTCATGAACAACACCTAAAACACCGTAACAGTCCTTTACACTCTCAACCAGAACCCTGACTGCAAAAAGGTCAAATATCTGGTCAAGAGTTTTATTTTTGGTATGCATTTTTTTATAAATACTGAAAAAATGCTTTGGTCTGCCATAAACAGTGCAGTTCTTAATGCCTGCTTCTCCGCACTTTTCCTTAATTTCATCAACAATTTTATTTACAAAATCCTCTCTTTCGGACTGCTTTCTGTTAATTTTATCAACAAGGTCATAATAAGCCTCAGGCTCCAGGTATCTTAAGCACAAATCCTCAAGCTCGGTTTTAATTTTTGAAATACCAAGTCTGTCAGCAAGAGGAGCATAAATATCAAGGGTTTCCTGTGCCTTTTCCTTTTGCTTTTCCGGACGCATAAATTTCAGAGTTCTCATATTATGAAGTCTGTCCGCAACCTTAATAAGAATAACCCTTATGTCCTTAGCCATTGAAAGAAACATTTTTCTGTAATTTTCAGCCTGCATTTCCTCCTTAGAGGAATACTCAATATTGGAAAGCTTGGTAACACCGTCAACAAGAAGTGCTACATCAGAATTAAACATTTCAGATATTTCATCAAGAGTATAATGGGTATCCTCTACAACATCGTGAAGAAGACCTGCCGTAATACTCTCTAAATCAAGTTCCAATTCAGCAAGAATTTTAGCTACACAAAGAGGATGAATAATATATGGCTCTCCGGATTTTCGCTTTTGTTCACCATGAGCCTCACGAGCCAATTTATATGCCCTTTCCACCAATGATAAATCCTTGGATGGATGGTATCTCTTTATTTCAGCCATAAGTTCATCATATAACCGTTCAACCTGTTTAATATCATCAACCTGACTCATAATCTCACCTCTCTGCCAAAATCATTCAATGCTTGCTCCGTCAAGCATTGGTGCCGAATTTGGGTTAGCTTTAGCCAACATATTCCTTTCCAAATTCGTGCACATCATTGCATCGCAAAGATTAATGCGATCGCACTTAGTGCGACTTTTGTCGTAAGACAAAAGTGCTGACTTGCGGAGCATTAA
>DBGCRA010000079.1:0-2950 GCA_048359195.1 Candidatus Gallispira sp. | reverse complement strand
GTTTCTTTATTTTTCAAATATCTGGTCTGGTCATAAGCCGTAACAGTTATAATTTGCTCCTTAGTTCTTGACTTGCTGAATATATAACCCCAAAACATACCTACATCATCATACATAAGAGCAACCGCATCACCCTCATAAAACTCAACACCGCCAGCGGGTATTAAATCTCTTACTATTTTAAATGTCAGCTTACCGGGATTAGCTTTTCTCTTTGTTACAAGCTGTATGCTGTCATAACAAAGTTCTGTTACATCATAAATAACATTTTCATGTATAATTTTTAATGTTAAGCCCTTATTTTTATCAAGCTCCATTAGCTTAACCTTTTCAGCCTTGTTAAAGTCAGGAATAGTAGCAGTTGACTTTTTTTCAAGATTAAAACTTGTACTGCTGCTGTTATCAGTATAAGTTCCGTCACCTTCAACAATGTAAACATCACACATTTTGTGACCATAGCCCGAATTTAATGCTGCCTTATGATTGTCATAGTATATGTCGATTCTTTTGCCTTTTATTGCTCCGCCTGTATCTTCTGCGTAATAGGTTTTACCATCTATAATAAGCTTACTGCCCATTGTAATTACATCAGGGTCAACCGCAACAGTATGATTTGCCTTAGGAGTTGTACCGCTTGATGTTTTGGATGGTTTTCCTGTAACCTCAGGACTATATTTACCACAGCATATTTTACAAGGACAATAAGCTGTTACATCAAACTTACCTAAATATCTTTTTGTTTCAGTTGTTTTCTGTACTGCCGAACCTTGCGGCTGCTGATTACCATTGTAACCCCATGAGTAATATTTTCTGCCGCTTAAAGTATCATTTATTAATACCTTTCTAATTTTTGCTACCCCAGCTTCAATAATATACCCACTGCCAATATATAGTGATACATGACCTCGTTTATCTCCATTACACTCAGAATATATACAAGCGCCTAAAGGTATTTTACTGCAATCAATTTTGCCATTTTTCCATGTTAAATCATTTTTTCCGCAAACGCTTCTTGCAACAGCAGCAGTTCCATAATATACATATGTTGGGTTTACTCCTGCTGCATAATAAGCACTGGCAACAAACGCTTGACATGAATCATATGCTGTTTTTTTGCTGTTTCTGTTATTCTGATAGTAAAAATATTCATAACCAACCCAAGCATTTGCCCACTCAATAAGATCCTGAACCTGTGACCCTCTGTAGTCAACAGTATTTTTCTTTTTAGCCATTTCCCTCACCTGCCTTGTTAGCTGCAAAATCCGTTTCATTTGTTGATTTTTCTGCTGAAGGCTCTCTTAGCTTCAATACCTGACCTACATAAATGTAATTTGCATTTTCAATATTATTAAGCTCCGCTAAATATTTATATTTACTGCTGTCATTGTAAAATTTTAGAGCAATATTGCAAAGGGTATCATCCTTTTTTACGGTATAGGTTTCAGGTACAGTAGGCTTTTCAGCAACAGGAGTTTCCACTGCCTCAACTTTGCCGTCTGAATCAGTTTTCCCTGTTTCCTCAAGCGTTTTTATAACTCCTACCTCTCTATACTCCTTTAGCTTAATGTCAACCCAGTAGTCACCCTCTTCACCTGCGTTTTCCTCGACAGTATAATCCTCAATAGTAACCTTTAAATTTCCCCCAAATAAATATTTAAGCTTATAGGATCCATCAGCATTTATGCCATCATAAAGCTGTCTTATTATAACAAGAAATACAGGTTCTTTATCAGCCTTAATTTCCCTAAGTCTGCTTAAATACCATATAGGCTCGTGAAAATTCATTTTAGTATAACTCATATAATCTACTTCATTGCCATCACCGTCAACATATAGTTTGCTTCCTGTTACAAGAGTATCATCTTTAGGTAAAAGCAGTTTAAAAGAAAAATCCCTAAGACCAATATCTTTTGGGATATTAACCTCACCAACAGAAACAAGCTCAATAGTTTTGTTTTTATTGCCTACCTTTGTTTTAAACTGTTCGGGAGCTAAAGGAAATTCAATATCCTCCAAAACACCGTCTTTTTCTCTTTGTAAAATAAATCTGTACAATAAATCACCCTCTTTCCTGCAATAAAAAAAACACTCCTTGAGAGTGCTACTTATAATCCCGGTACCGTTTCCTTGATTTCCTTTAAGAAATTTTTAGCCTTTGCAATAGTTGAATTATCCTGCAAATACTCTATACCCTTTGGTTTAATTGTTATATTAGGAGTGATTTTTATTGTAGGTGTAACCCTTCCTATAGAATTAATCATTGATACTCCCTTTATATACCCTTCTTCAAACAATTCGGTAATAATATATTCAAAATAACTTTGATTTACGCCATACGTTTCTGCTGTAAGAATGTTATAAATATCAGGAGTTTCACCTAATTTAAGACATTCATATAAGTACTTCAATATCTTGTAAACTATAACAAAGTAATCATCCCTAGCCATAACATAACCTCCTTCTAGGCATAATAAAAGGCACAATGCCCAATAGTAGTTATACACATAACCACCTGAACAAAGTGCCTCTATAAAAAGTATTTGACAGCATAATAAATTTATGCTATCATTAAATTACAAAAGGGAGCAACCTCAGCGGTTGCTATCCCACAAATCAGTTCATTATTTTAAAATAACTGCCTAAGTTTGCGAGACCGGGGCGGTTATTTTTTTATTGCAATAATGAGAATTACAAGTAACACTAATAAATATGTATATTCATAATATCCCATAGCAGCCACCCCCCCTTAAAAGTTAAAAGGATGGTGAAACAACAACCGCCTTGTCATTCCCTCTTGCTTACAAACATTATACAATATTTGTTATATTTTGTAAATATGTTTGTATAGCAAAAGAGCAGCCTTAAACTGCTCTTTTTTATTCCAATAATTTGCATTCAATAATTTACATTCCGGTATGGTACTAATGTAACCCGTCAATTTCAATCCACA
>DBGCRA010000078.1:0-4988 GCA_048359195.1 Candidatus Gallispira sp. | reverse complement strand
ATTCTTTCATTTTATTACCTCCTGAAATTTTAATGTTTTTTGTTGTTTTGTAACTTATCTTTGCTACAATTATATTATAGCACCTATTGACGTATACGTCAATAGGTGTATTGTAAACAGATTGTAAACAGATTGTAAATAATTATTTAATATGCCAAAACATAAGCATATTACATCTTTTCAATATCAAAGTAAATTCTTTTTTCGCTGTCGATACTGTCAAGACAGTCATAATCAACAGTACATCTCATGTTGAAGTCAACAACATATTTGTGACAAGTGAAAGCATCCCATAATTCTTGTAACTTGTCGACAATATCCGTACCGTTTTTACACTCGTTAAATTCACCGTCGTTAGTCCAGTTGTCAAGCCAGTCCATAAAATTTTGAATATTTTTAAGATTACCGTCAGTTAGTTCCCCTTTGAGTATTACAGCATATTTGTTGATGTTGAAAATGTAAAAATACGCTTCTTTCTCTTGAATGTGCAAGTTTTTTACAGTTTTTTTACATTTTTCGTTGGGGAAAAAGTTAATTTCATTTGAAAAGCTTTTTACTGTTTCCTCTAATAAATAATCGTCAAAATAAGTTGCGTTTGTATTGATTTCGTCAAATGTTGTGGTTGTCATTGTTTTTACCTCCAATATTTTATTATGTACCCCTTTACATTTTACAATTGCAGCATTGTTATATCTTCTGTACAGTCCTCTTTATAGTGCAGCGGCAAAATCATACATTTACCTATGCTGTTTTCTATGTACAACGGACTGTTTTCCCTTGTGTAATGATATATTACAGCGTCTTCATCGCTTTTAATAATGCTGTAGGCTATATCAAGTAAAGCAACTGTAAATACTGCATTGTTATGTTTTACATAGTATTTATAATTGCCATTATTGGCTAATGAGGATTGCTTGAAATTGTAACCTTCGCTTTTTGCTTGGGCTAATAATTCGTTAATATTTACCTTTTCGCTTGGCAAATTTTCATATTTAAAAAACTTCGCAACGTTCATATATCTATCAGAGTTGGGGCATAGGTTAATATTCCCCGTGGGTTCTGTTGTCAATACAATCGAAAAGCCGTTTGTAAAAGCTGTTACGTCCTGATTATTATGCTTTACACCAGAAATTTTACAAGGGTTCTGGAGTGCTTCCCTATCCTTTAATAAGTGTTTTCCCGAAGTTACATATTTTTTCATTGCCTTATACCTTGCGGCACTGTTACGGTTTTCGCCGCTTAATGCTTCAACGTAAATTTCCTCCTGCAGCTGCTTCTTAAGCTCTTCAATGCTGCCGTTGTTAATCATTTCTAGTATTTGTGTGTTTAACATAATTTTCTCCATCTCCTTTCATTGCTTATAAATTTACTCTTGAAAGAAGCTTGTAGCTGTGGTATTATAATTATACCTTTGAAAGTTTCTTTCAAGGTTGTGTTGCGGTGTAGATTTTCAAAATTTGGTCGTGGAGAAATCTACACCGTTTTTTTAGATGTAATCATTAATATCTATATCAAGTACCCTGCAAACATTTATAAGCTTTATACTTGTTGGGTTGCTTTTTCCATATTCCCAATCTTCTAATGTTCTAAGTGGAACACCTGAAAGTCTTGAAAGTTCAGCCCTTGAAATGTTTTTTTCAAGTCTTGATTGTTTGATTTTTTCTCCTAGTGTTATATTAACACCTCCTTGACTTTTTTATTTTATTATGTTATTATAATAATAACCTTGTAGGGTGCTGTAACACCCTACAAGTCAACTGCTTAGATGTTATGTATTAATAGCACTTAACTACAAATAAAATAACAAATGCAGTTGTGAGGATTGTTGACATTAAAGCTCTCGTTATGAGGGCTTTTTTGTTTTTACTCCTCATTATTATCACCTCCAAAGAACTTAGTCCTAAGTTTAGGCGATTTCCTTGTCGGTGATTACATAATACCACGAATAACGTGGTTTGTCAAGAGCTTTTTTTAAATTTTTTTTAAAATATTTTTTGAATAGGTCAAAATGCAAGTATTTAAGCCGATTTTTAAGGCTTTATTTTTTTGTTTTGTTGTGTATGTATGTAAATAGATATTTATATTGTTTAGGCTGTTTGAAATATCAACCCTATAATAGTATTTGATAGATACAGTATAGATGCATCAATGTATTGTATGTAATAAGGTATGTAGTAGTATTTAGGGGAGTTTTGTATATATTTATAGATTTTATAGTGTGATTAGTATTTAATATAATATGATATATATTTGTTGTATTAAGTGGTATTGATATTAATAGTAAAGGAAATAGGGCAAGGGTTGTTGATTAATGTAATAGTATTGTAATAACATATATAGATAGCACCATAAACAGTCAGGTATCCCCCTCACACATTCTACGGTCCCCACAGATCCCGCACGACCTCACCCCGACCCATCATTCACAAAAAATTTGTAAAATGAAATTTTTGTGACCTGACAAACAAAAAATGAGCATAAAAAAAGACGAAAAAACTTTCGTCAAAAAAGTTAACTATAATATACACACAATATACAAAACCTCCTGCAAGTGGCTTATTTACGTTATTTTTACTTTAAGGTTTTATTAATTAAAAAAAGTACAGGAAAACCTGTACTTTTAGTGTGAAAATAAATTTACAATTTAATACTTGAGCCAAAGTTTGTATAAATCGTAATCTACATAAGTATAGTAAGATGATCTGTAATCATTATAGGCTACTTTTCTCAGAAGTATTCCAAGATCTTTATAGCTTGTCGCATTATAGAGATATTTGCCTACAAGTATGTCAATGTAAGGTGCTTGAGAATACATAACATAAGTCTCTCTAACATATTTAATATATTCATAGTCTGCATCAGTCTTTGCAAATGCTGCAAGGTTTTTGAATATCTTCTTTCTGTCAAGAGCTGCTTCAATGGTAGTTTTTGTAAAGAAAGAGGGCTTGTTTCTAAGTGCTATTTCCTCTTTTCTCAAGGCTTCAAATTCTTGTTTAACTACTGTTTTAAGTGGCAGTGATACGTCATTAAAGTCAAATTTTTCCTCATAGTTTTCAGGAAATTCTATACCCTTTGCGGTATAAATTTCATTTCCTGTCATATCACATATATTAATGCCAACCTTAAGCATTACATCAGCGTCTTCAGGTACGGTTACGGTGTCACTTCCATACTTTAAACTTGATGTACCTGTGTTATAAAGCTTGTTATAAAGAGTGCCGCTGTAACTGCCGACTAAATCTAACTTTTTAGTAAATTTATCATATTTATAGAAAGAATACATACCAATTCTCTCGTCATTGGCAATGGTTATTTTATAATCTTTGCCTTTTATAAGGTTACCCTTTACAGGTATAAAACCATCACGACTTATATCTATATCGACATTTTCAATGTCATTTATAGGTACGGCGTAGCAGTTTTCAAGATAAAGGAAATCCTTTCTTACATCTGAAAACTTGTAGTCTGTAAGATTTAAAAGATAGCTGTATTCAAAATATGATGAGGCAACTTTGTTGCCCTGATTATCAGGTACATTATAGTCTGAATAGCTATAAAAAGGGTTATCTTCAAAGTAATGAGGATAGAAATAGTCTGATTCATTTCCTATAAGAATCTTTCGTTTCTTTACAAATTCAGCATCTTTTCCAAGTTCATTTGTATACACACCAAAGTAAGCAGGCTTTGTTATATCCTTTGATATAAGTATGTAGGAATCAGCCGGAATATCTGCACCTACGTAGTAAAGCTCGTTTTCATATTTTGTTATTTCTTTGCCTGTTTCTCCGTATACGGATACAGATGAAAGTGACAATACAGTAATAAAAATTGCTGACATAATTCTTTTTAACATATTTATCATCTCCCCTTTTTATTGTATTTTAATTATAGTACAACATTTAACATTATTCAATAATGTTTATACAATATTATTATTTTAATATATAAAAAATAGTGCACCCTAGGGGAATCGAACCCCTATTTCTCAGTCCGGAGCCAAGCGTTTTATCCATTAGACTAAGGGTGCAAAATTGACCAAAATGCTTGTATTTTGGTCAAAAACTATGATTGTTTATTATTTCTTATATTTTTGTGGTTCTGTATCATAAAGATTATTTCCCTCACTGTCTATTACAACAATACCGGGGAAATTTTCAACCTCAAGCCTGTGTATAGCCTCAGAGCCCAAGTCCTCATAATCTACAACATCACATTTTTTGACACAGGTGCTTAAAAGTGCTCCTGCACCGCCTACGACACCAATATAAACAGCACCGTATTTCTTCATTGCATCTATAACGGCGGTGTTTCTTGCACCTTTACCAATCATACAGGTAAGACCAAGCTCTATTGTTTCCGGTGAATAGGTGTCCATTCTGTAGCTTGTGGTAGGACCTACTGAGCCAATTGCCTCTCCCGGCTTTGCGGGAGCAGGACCGGCAAAATATATTGCCTGATCAGTCAGGTCAACAGGAAGGGGAATACCTTTTTTATAGTTTTCAAGCATTCTTTTGTGGGCAGCATCTCTCGCAGTGTAAATTACACCTGTTATTGTAACTAAGTCTCCTGCCCTAAGTTGTCTTGCCTTTTCTCTTGTAATTGGTGTAGTTAAGCTGATATTCATATATATAACCTCTTTTATTCTGAATTAAAAAATATTGCTGTCTTTAACAATAACAACCCAGTTGCCTTCCCTTATTATATTGACAGCGTTTTCAAGTATAATATGATCTCTTTCTACGGCGTCATCATATTCGCTGTTTGTAAGCAGGAAGAAGTATTTATCCTGATTTGGCCGGTCGTCAAACCATATATTATCAGAGTTAAGCCAGCCTCTTCTTGGCTGATCCTCATCAATATTTACATCTCTTACTTCAACTTTACTGCTTGAGAGAAGAGTAAGTATATTTGCATTCCAGTAAGTGGCATAGCCATAGTTAAGACCGTTTCTTTCAAGAAGCTCAATGGCCTTGTGATGGTCATTATCT
>DBGCRA010000077.1:0-4695 GCA_048359195.1 Candidatus Gallispira sp. | reverse complement strand
GGTTCTCTGGTTTATACGCTTACCGATTTGGAATTTATTAATAATGTATGCGTGTCCGTAGAGGGTATTCCTATGGTGGATAATAGTGATGATATTGCTGTTTTTAACAGAGATGTGGTTGTTAATAATCCGACTGTAAATCCTGAAAAGACAAATTGGCAGATTGTATATCTTTATTTTGCAAATAAGGATGGTTCAAAGCTTGTGTGCCAACAGAGAGGTATTGAGGTAAAGCAAAGTCTTTCTCTTGAATATCAGATTGTTGAGCAGCTTATTGAAGGTCCCGATAACAGCAAGGGTAATAATTTTCAGCAGACAGTGCCTGCTGATACAAAGATTAAAGATATTAAGACTGAGGAAGGTATATGCTATGTAAACCTTTCCCGTGATTTTATTAAGAAGAAGGGCAGTATTTCAGAACCTATTATAATTTATTCCATAGTAAACTCTCTTACTGAGCTTGAGGGTGTTAAAAAGGTTCAGTTCCTTATTGAGGGTGAAAAAATAAATGAATATACAGGGGATTTGGATTTCAGTAAACCTTTTGAAAGAAATACGGATTTTATTAAATAGCAAAAAGCACCTGAGTTTTTTTATTCAGGTGCTTTAATACGTTATTCGGTTATTTTAATACCTCTGTGTTCAACAGGGGTAGAGAAAACAATTTGAGTGCTTGTCTTACCGAACTGCTGTAATTTGCCAATAAACACATCAAGGTCAACAGTGCTTGGGAAGGCTACCTTTAAAAGCATACTGTATTCTCCTGTGACGCAATTACATTCAATCACGTTAGGCACTTCATTTATCCAGGGGTAGAAATCCTGTTTTTGTATCGGCTCCATTTCAAGGTTTATAAAGGCTGTAATGTGATAGCCAAGCTGTTCCTTGTCAATCATTGCTGTATAACCTTTTATTATTCCCTGCTTTTCAAGATGTTCAATTCTGGTTGAAACAGCAGGGGAGGATAAAAATACCTTTTCTGCTATTGTTTTTAATGGTGTTCTGGCATTTTGCTGGAGCATATCCAATATTTGCTTATCTATGCTGTCCATTTTATTATTCTCCTTTGGGTTTAAAAAATTAAGATTAGGTATATTTTATCACATAAAATTGATGTTGTCTACCTAAAAAAGTAAATTTTTTTAAGTTAATAGAAAAATCTTCCCTTGATGAGAGCTGATAAAGTTTATGTAGAAATTTAATGTTCTATGTAGTATAATTATAACCAGATAAATAGGAGGTATGGCTATGAAGGAAAATCTTACTTTACTTACGGATTTATATGAGCTTACAATGATGCAGGCTTATTTTAAAAATAAAAATAGGAATGAAACTGTTATTTTTGATGCTTTTTACAGGGAAAATCCTTTTGGCAGCGGCTATGCAATATGCTGCGGTATAGAGCAGGTTGTGGAGTATATAAAAAATCTGCATTTTGATAAAGAGGATATTGAATATTTAAGGGGTTTAGGGCTTTTTGATAAGGACTTTATTGAATATCTTGAAAACTTTAAATTCAGCGGTGATATTTATGCTATACCTGATGGTACGGTGATTTTTCCAAGAGAGCCTATGCTTAAAATAATTGCTCCTATCATGGAGGCACAACTTATTGAAACAGCTGTTTTAAACATTATTAATCACCAAAGTCTTATTGCTACAAAGGCATCAAGAGTTTGCTATGCTGCTCAGGGTGATGGTGTAATGGAGTTTGGGTTAAGACGTGCCCAAGGACCTGATGCAGGCACATACGGTGCAAGGGCTGCGGTTATTGGCGGCTGTGTTGCTACAAGTAATGTACTTGCAGGAAAGCTGTTTAATGTTCCCGTAAGAGGAACTCATGCCCATAGCTGGATAATGAGCTTTGAAGATGAATATACTGCATTTAAGGAATATGCAAAGTTATATCCAAATGCCTGCACGTTGTTAGTAGATACTTATGACACATTGAAGTCAGGCGTTCCTAATGCTATAAGAGTATTTAAGGAAATGAGGGATAGTGGAGTTAAGCTTACAAATTATGGTATAAGACTTGACAGCGGTGACCTTGCTTACCTTTCTAAAGAAGCAAGAAAAATGCTTGATGAGGCAGGCTTTGAAAATGCTGTCATTTCTGCATCAAATGACCTTGATGAAAATTTAATTGAGAGTTTGAAATTACAACAGGGTGCTGAAATTACATCATGGGGTGTTGGTACCCATCTTATAACTGCTAAGGATTGTCCTTCATTTGGCGGTGTGTACAAGCTGGCAGCAATTATGAAAAATGGTGAGTTTGTACCTAAAATAAAGCTTTCTGAAAATACTGAAAAGGTTACAAATCCCGGAAATAAGAAAATAATACGAATATATGAGAAAGCTCATCACAAAATAAAGGCTGACCTTATATGTTTAAATGATGAAGTGTTTAATGAAAATGAAGACCTTACTATATTTGACCCTAAGGAGCCTTGGAAAAAAACTACTCTAAAGGGCGGAACATATACACTCAGGGAAATTATGATACCGATATTTAAAAAGGGTCAGTGTGTATATGAAAGTAAGGAAACAATGGATATAAGAGAATATTGTATGTCTGAGCTTGATACTTTGTGGAATGAAGCAAGACGTCTTGTAAATCCGCATAATGTATATGTAGACTTATCTCAGAAATTATATGATATTAAAATAAAATTATTAAGGGAAATGGGCAGATAAAATGGAATATATATTGTTTGATTTAGATGGAACCGTTACAAACCCGCAAAAGGGTATAACCAATTCTGTAGCTTATGCTCTTGAGTATTTCGGTATTCATACAGAGGATAATATCACTCTTAATAAGTATATAGGACCGCCTTTAAGGCAGTCCTTTATGGAGTTCGCAGGATTAAGTGAAGAGCAGTCCCATATTGGTATGATGAAGTACAGAGAGTATTATGGTCCTAAGGGTATATATGAAAATCAGGTTTATGAGGGAATACCTGAGCTTTTTGTGAAACTTAAATCAGAAGGTAAAAAAATAATTCTTGCTACTTCAAAACCATGGATTTATGCTGAAATGATACTTGAAAAATTTGATTTAAAAAAGTATTTTGATTTTGTATCCGGCAGTGAATTAAACGGTGTAAGAACAGGCAAGGCTGATGTAATTAAATACGCCATAGAAAAATATAATATTCCAATTAATAATGCTGTTATGGTTGGGGACAGAGAGCATGATATAATCGGAGCTAAGAAAAATGGATTAAAGACTATTGGTGTGCTTTATGGCTTTGGCAGTGAAAAGGAGTTTAAGAGCGCAGGCGTGGATTACATAGCTGAAAGTGTTGAAGAAATATTTAATATTGTTGAAAATTTATAGTTAAGGGAGGATAATAGGATGAAAATTTTGGTATGCGGCGGTGCAGGTTACATTGGAAGTCATACTGTTTATGAATTGATTGAACAGGGACATAAAGTTGTTGTTGTCGATAATCTTTGTAAAGGACATAAGGACGCAGTACATAAGGACGCAAAACTTTATGTAGGTGATCTGAGAAATGCTGAATTTTTAGATAAGGTTTTTGCTGAAAATAAAATTGATGCGGTTATTGACTTTGCTGCTTTTTCTCTTGTTGGTGAAAGCTGTTCAGAACCATTAAAGTATTTTGATAATAATGTTTATGGTACAATAAGGCTTTTAGAGGCTATGGTCAGGGCAGGGGTTAAGAAAATTGTATTTTCTTCAACTGCTGCCACTTATGGTGAGCCTGAAAATATACCTATTATTGAAAGTGACAGAACTTTGCCTACAAATCCTTATGGTGAAAGCAAACTTACTGTGGAAAAGATTTTAAAGTGGAGTGACGCTGCTTATGGTATTAAGTATGTGGCTTTAAGATATTTTAATGCGGCAGGTGCTCATTTAAGCGGTGAAATAGGTGAGGATCATTCTCCTGAAAGTCATCTTATTCCTATTATTTTACAGGTTGCTTTGGGCAAGAGAGAAAAAATTGCTATTTTTGGCGATGATTATCCTACACCTGACGGTACCTGTGTAAGAGATTATATTCACGTTACAGATTTGTCTGATGCTCATATTAAGGCTATTGAAAAACTTTTCAAAGATGAGAAAAGTGCTATCTACAATTTAGGCAATGGTACAGGCTTTAGCGTAAAAGAAGTTGTCGAGGAAACAAGGAGAGTAACAGGTAAGGAAATAAAGGCTGTTATTGAAGGCAGACGTCCAGGTGACCCTTCAACCCTTATTGCAACAAGTGAAAAGGCTATGAAGGAACTTAACTGGAAGCCAAGATTTAATACTCTTACTCAGATAATTGAAACTGCATGGAAGTGGTATAAGTTACATCCTGATGGATATGGGGATAAATAATGTATTAAAAAGAACTTTTGGTAACAAGAGTTCTTTTTTCTTGCAATATTGGTTAGAGTATGAGAAAATTAAATGAAGAGAGGTGGTGTAAATATGGTAAAAGAATTAAGTGAAATGACTTTAGAAGAACTGTGGCAATTATTTCCTATTATATTAAAGGAATATAATGCTGATTATGTTAAATTGTATGATGAGGAAAGAAAGAGGCTTACAAATGCTTTTGGAAGAAATATAATTTTGAGAATAAGCCATATTGGTAGTACTGCTGTACCAAACATAATTTCAAAGCCAATTGTTGATATACTTATGGAGATTTCTAAGAATAGTGATAAGATAAAAGT
>DBGCRA010000076.1:0-6532 GCA_048359195.1 Candidatus Gallispira sp. | reverse complement strand
CGCTCTAACCAGCTGAGCTACCGAGCCATATATAAAATATAGTATATCGGATACCTAATTTGCATTAAGTACCGGCGACAAATAATAGTATACAGTACATTTAAATATTTGTCAAGCATTTTTTTATTTTTTTTTAACCTTTTTTTACATTTTTATTTACACCGGGGACAGACCCCGGTGCAATAAATTTAATCTTTAACAACAGGGAAAAATATTTTAGTTTCCCATTGACTTACAGGCACATTGTCTACATGACTTTTTACATAAATTTCATAAGGCGGTGCCGTTATCTTATAATCGTTAGCATTTATCCATTTAACAACAGAAGCATAAGCTTCCGTAAGATTTGCATAAGCTCCTTTGTGTACTGTAGTTGCACAAAGTCTGCTTTCCAGGACAATTGTTGCCTTTGATTTATCCTTAATTGCAATACCAACCTCTATATCACTGTTGTTTTCATCAAACTCCCTATCATGATATATCGCAACTGCCGCACCTGCTGTTTCTATATTTCCTCTTGCTATTTTTGTAAAAATCTCACCATAGTATTTTCCAAATTCTTCAACAGACATATTTTGCCTGCTGCTTAAAAGAGCAAGCTCATCTGATTTTTCAAGATAGACAATATAATTATTTTCATATGACATAAATTCTCCCGTCCTTTCAAAATCTGTGATAAGGTCATTAAGTTCAGATAACAGCATCTTTTTATAACCTATATCATTTTTAATATTTTTTAACTGTTTCTTTAATTTTGAAAAGAGTACTCTTTTATCTTTTTCCGATAAAAATGCTTTTATTTCTATAAGAGAAAAACCATAGCGTTTAAGTCTGTTGATAGTCAGCATATCTTTTAACTGTTCCTCATTATAGTATCTGTAACCTGTAAAATCATCTACTTTTGCAGGTTTCAACAAGTCTACCTTATCATAATACCTTAAAGTTTTTATACTTACTGAACAAATTTTTGAAAACTGACCTATACTTATGAGCATTTTTATCACTCCTTAGAATTAATTCTATATTCAGTATAATCTATACCCTTAGGGGAGTGTCAAGAGATTTTATTATTTTTTAAAACCCAATTTACATAAGCTGACAAATAAAATATGAAAATTATAAACAACCAAGCAGTGCATTAGATTGTCCTAAAAGACCGCAAAGCATTTCCATAACCTTAACCTGAATTCTATTAATTTCTTCAAACAGCTTATGTAATACTGAATAATCACTGTCAATGTTATGAAGTTCAATAGACATTTGATGAAAAGAATTTTCACTGTTAATTCTTTCATTATATTCATTAATTGCGTCTTCTATTGACTGTTTTTGAATTATGTAATTTCTATACATATCTATCTGGTCATTTTTAAGATTTTTTTTGACCTTTGCATATTCTGAAAGTCTGTTATTTATTTCTTTATCATTATTTTTTGTATATTGAAGCATATTATTAATTATATCTATGTTTGCCTTTACTGAACTAACCATAGCCTCAACATTGTTGCATGAGTAAACTTTAACCATATTTTCCATTATATCTCTCCTTTCTCTTTAATTATATATTATCATATAATTCAAAAGAAAAAATTAAGACCAAATGAGGATTATATTAAATTTAGATCAAATCTATCAATGTATAAAGGTCACAGTATTGGGAAAAGATAACGGTGAGGTGAAAAATGTGAAAAAAATCATATTAATTTTTTCTCTTTTGTGTTTTATGGGGTGTGGAAAAGTAAAATCAAAGGACATAGCATTAAAAGATGTTTTAGAAGAAATAAAAGTAGTTGCTGAATTTGAGAATACCCATACAGAGGATTTAACAAATCAAAAAACAGCTGCACAGTATGGAATTGATCCTACCTCAATTTCAGAAGGATATGTTTATTATACAGCAAATGAATCTTCTGCTGATGAGGTAATAATTGTAAGGGCAGCATCTCAAAAAGAAGTTGAAAATGTTGAAAAGGCTGTTTCAACGGAGCTTTCTGCTAAAGCAGAAGCATGGAAAAACAACGAAGGTGAAAGTAGTAAAATCGAAAATCACATAATAAAAACTATAGGTGATTGTGTACTTCTTGCAATAGGTGACAAATCCCTTGAAATTGAACAGGTATTTAATCAACTTAAAGAAAAATAATTGTTGTAAATGTTCATAAAACGGCTTGTGAATTGTTTTTTCTATTGACAAACCTCCGTATAAATATTACAATATAAGTAGTATATAGCCGTAGTATGCATATGGCTGGTGGGAGGAAATTTATGTTGTTAAATAAAAATAAAATATTAGCTATTTCTCTTACTGTATTATCTCTTTCATTTGCTGCCTGCAATGGCACAACAAATCAGAGTACTGATGCAGACAGTTTTGATAATAATGTTGCTGTTAATAATCCACAGCTTCCTGATGTCAATGAGGATATGGCACCTAACGATGAAAATAAAATTGAAATAAAAATTGGTCTTGTTAAAAACAGTGCTTCAACTCTCGGTGCAGTACACCTTTTTGTAAACAGTGAGGATAATTCAGCTTATGAAAAGTATACTCCGGTTGTATATAATTCTAATGAGGAACTTTACAACGCCTTTAATAATGGTGAAATAGGTGTTGCTGTATTGCCTCCTGATAAGGCAGCTCTTGCTTATTCTAATGTAAATTGTTATGTTACTGCCGTAACAGGCGGTTCTAATTATTATATAGCTGAAAATGGCACAACAGTAAATGATATTGCTGATATTAACGGTAAAACAATTACTATAAGCAATGAAGATACAATGGCTGATACTGTGCTTAATATTATCGCAGCTTATAATAATATAAGTGTATCTTATAACAAAGTAGAAAGTAATTCAGATCTTATATCAGGACTTAAAGACGGAACTATTAGTCTTGCTCTTACTCAAGAGCCATACTTAAGTCAGGTTACAGACAATAACGTAAGAAGTGCTGTTGACCTTTACGATTTTTGGAATGATGCAGTAGGAGAAGAACTTGTTACATCTTGCCTCATAGTAAATAAAAATTTTGTATCTGAACAGCCTGTTGCTTTTCAGTTTTTTATGAAAGATTATAGTGCATCAGCTTCAATAGCTAAGAGAAATACAGAAGAAACATCAAACAGTGCTAATAAATTTGCTCTTATTGATGATTCAAACTCAAGTAAAGCAGCTATTCCGGGATGTGGTGTTACATTTAAAACAAATGAAGGAATGAAAACAATGCTTACTGCTTTTTATAATGCTGTTATAAAAATTAATCCTGATATTTTAAACGGTCGTGTACCTGATGATGATTTCTACTTTATTGAAAAATAATAAGTAAATAAATAAGATAAAAAAATCTCTGCTTTTTTGGCAGAGATTTTTTTATGAAAGTTAAAAAGACAACTCCGGTTTCCCGGAGCTGTCTTTATTAATTTACAATTACTTATTATAATAAGCTGCCTTTTCATCGGCATCCCAATCAACAGTTGCGTCTAAAGCTTCTCCGATAACTCTGAATGGTACAAACATTCTGCTATCCTTGATTTCAGCAACAACGCCATAGTTCATAGAAACCTCAACACCATTAATTACAACAACATTACTGCCTGCAGTAAATACAGCAGTAATATCGCTCGCCTTAATAGTTGCAGTCTTAGATATACCGTCCCACATAACAATATTACTTGTATCAGCCTTCTCAACATCGCCGCCTGCAATAGCTATAGCAACAAATCTGAGAGGAACCATAGTTGAGTTAGAAGATGGCTGTATATATGGAGCAACATCCATAGTATATGTATTATCTCCAACAACTATATCCTTGCTGTCAACAACAACCTTAATATATGGAAGTTCAACCTTAGTATCACCATCATCAGTTACAAAATTAGTAATTACTTCTGTAGCTGTTTCAGTAGTAGTTGTAGCAGTATAACCTGTTACCTTAATTTGAGATGCACCTGCACCACTGCTTGATGTAGATGCTCTTCTTGTAGTTGTTTCAACAGGAGCCTCTGTTACAGGAGCTGAAGTTGTTCCTTCTGTTGGAACAGAAGTAGTAGCTTCTGTAGATTCCTGTGAAGAAGAAGTTGTAGCCTCTGTAGTTGCTTCTGTTGTGGCTTCTGTTGTATCAACAATAGTACCGCTTGGAGTAAAGCCCATATAGAATATTCTTATCTTAGAGCCTGATAAACCTGCGGTATATGTTTCACCTGCTTTTACAGTATATTCTCTATAGTAGTAAACAGATGAATCCGGAGCACTAACTTCTTCGCCAAATACAGTACCACTCTTGCCACCGTTTACCTTAAAGGCAATAGAGAATGTACCATCAGAAGGAGCTGTAAAGCTAATAGCATCACCATTATCCTTTGCTGCTACACAGTTATCAGCACTTGCTGCCTTGCTGTATTCATAAGAATTGCCGTCAGCAGTATTAAATAAACCGGCACCATCACTTGTAATATTTAAATCAGTAAGTGCAGTTAAGCCGTTTCCTAAATCACCTGCAGTACTACTCTTAATATCCCAAACAATAGTATTATTCAAGAACTGATCAAGACCAGAAGGTGCTGTTTCTGTAGTAGTTTCTGTTGGAGCTTCACCATCAAATGTATAAGTGTAATTTCTTATTTCATTCGGTGTATATACTACTTCTGAATCAGAAGATACAGCTTCAATTACGGAATTAATTGTAGATAAAGTTGAACCTGAAAGATCACCCTTAACATCATATGTTACAGTAAATAATCTGCCGCTGTCAGTAAATGCAGGTAAAGAACCGTCTGCTGCCTGAGAGAAGTCCTTATCAAAAATACAGTAAGAAACCTTAATCTTACCTAAATCAGATTGTGTCTTAACACCATCAGCATCAGGGAAGTCCTTATTTCCTGATGCAGGAACATTAGTAAACTGAGCTTCAATATTGGCTGCATTAGCTGCATAAGCCTTAACCTGTGCGCCTGATGCATCAATTACATCAATAGCAATGTCACCCTCTGTAACAGATACAGGAGTTAATAAATCAGGATTGAATGTAAAGAACATCATATAATTGTTAAAGCCCTTGCCTGTGTCATTTACAATATTGTAATCAACAACAAGCTTACCGCCTTCGTTGCTTACTACAACAGGCTCAATACCAATATAATCACCAACAACTGTTTCTGTAGTTGTTTCTGTTGCTTCTGTAGTAGTCTCAGTTGCAGCTTCTGTTGTGTCAGTATCAACAGGAGCATCTGCAAGCTTAGCTAAAGCACCATTAATATAAACATCCCAGTATTCACAAGAAACAGATGTATCAAAAGTACCGTCATCATTCTTGCCATAGCCGGTAAATACACCGCTGTTATTTACAATAAATTCAGTATTACCCTTAGCATCTGTAATATACATAGTCTTTGGAGCAATAATTGCACTTGCAAAGCTTAATGAGGAATTTTGAATCATTTCAGCCATATCAGCAGCAATAGCAAAACCACCCAACTTAGAGTGGTGAGTCTTTTCACCTGCTGAGAACAATCTTGCTGCAGTAGGAGAAGGATAATCACCGCTTACTATAGCACCTGCTTCACTGTCTGTCTTATAAGCATCCTCATACATACCCTTAGTCCAAGAATAAAGGTCAATACAAAGAATATTATTATCTTCTGCAACCTGCTTGGTAGCAGTTACATATTCATCATCATTACCGTGGTGTGATCTTATTGTACCATCAGCTGTAAAATACATTCTTGAAACAGGAGTTACGAGAACAGGAGTAGCACCAACAGCATTAGCTGCATCTACATACTGCTGTAAGTACCAACAGAATGAACCTGTTCCTGAATCTGTAGTATCAGTCTGAGGAGTATATGGGAACTTGCCGTTCTCATCAGGAGTACCCACAGGAACATATCTGTCAGCATAAGATTCTGATGAATCGTTATGACCAAACTGAATGAATAAGTAATCACCCTTAACCATCTTTTCTTTAATCATATCAAGGTACTTGTCACTGCCATCAGTCTTAGTACCGTTCATAAATGTTCTGGAACTTCTGCCGCCCTGTGCATAGTCCATAACCTCATACTTGCTGTTATCCACAAAGTAGCTAAGGAATTCACCCCATGAACCTTCATTGAGATTAGCACCTGAATTATTAATAGCACCTGCTGAATAATCCTTAACAGTTGAATCACCTGCAAGGAAGATAACAGCCTTGCCGCTTGGTCTTTCAGTATCAACCGTACCTGAACCAAGAGAAATTTCTTTTTCTGTTACAGTAGACTTAGCCTCACCGCTAAGCCCGCCTACAACATAAGGAGTTACTGTAGCCTTTAACATAAAACCAATCATATCTGATGTAAGACTAACACCTGTGTTAACCTGTGCAGTTGTATTCTTAATTACTGTTTCAGTACCATCTGCAGCTACTAAAGCATAAGTAATTCTTGATGCATCATTTGCATCATTATCACCTAAAGAATATTTAACAATAAATGTATCACCTGTATGTGGTAATAATGATGCAAATGATGCATCAAGAATTACTTATGCTTTAGTA
>DBGCRA010000075.1:0-9529 GCA_048359195.1 Candidatus Gallispira sp. | reverse complement strand
TTGAAATACAATATTATCTATAATATTACAGCCCCTTATGCTCAAGGCACGAATAGGAAAAATTATTTCCTCTTTGTCAAATATTTCAAGGGATTTATTAAAAATTGTTGCTGTACTGTTTGTTGCAATTTCAAGGGGCAGCTGTCGGTCTATACTTTCAAGGGTGTTAAATTTGATGCTTAATTGAATAGTGGAGCAGTATAAATTTTTTTCCCTTAGTCTTTTTGAAACACTTTCGCTTAAAAGCATAAGTACAATTTTAATATCATCACGGTTTGTAACGTCAAAAGGCAGAGTTGTTCCATTTCCTATGCTTTTTATTTCTCTTGAGTAATCAATATTGTTTACGGGACTTTCATCACGACCTTGTGCATACAGTTGGAGCATTACTCCGTTTTTTCCAAAATGCTGATTTATTATAACGGGATTTGCATTTGCCATATCTCCTATTGTAAATATGTTGAGTTTTGCAAGCCTTTTTGTTGTGGCTCGTCCTGCATACAAAAGTTCACTTACAGGCAGTTTCCAAATGGTGTTTTTAAAATTATTTTGACTTATTACAGTAATTGCATCAGGCTTCTTCATATCTGAACCGAGTTTAGCAAATATTTTGTTAAAAGAAACACCTATAGATACGGTTATGCCTATTTCCTTTTTTACACGCTGACGTATACTTTCTGCAATATATTCACCGGAAGGGAAAAGGGGGATACTCTTTGTTACATCAAGCCAACATTCATCAATGCCAAAAGGCTCAATAAGATTTGTGTAATCGTAATAAATGTCTCTAACCATCCTTGAAATTTCTATATATTTGTCAAATCTGGGCGGCAGAAATATAATGTCAGGACATTTTTGGCGTGCCGCCCATATAGTATCACCTGTTTTAATTCCCATATTTTTAGCAATCATATTTTTAGCAAGGACGATACCGTGCCTGTTTTCAGGATTTCCGCTTACGGCAACGGGTTTATTCTTTATTTTGGGGTTTTCCATACATTCAACAGAGGCATAAAAATTGTTAAGGTCAGAATGCAATATTATTCTATCCATAAAATCACCTACTTTTTATCGAACAAATATTCAAATACATTATAATACAAAAGTTTGATTATGTAAAGTGGAAAATTTATGTTACAATTAAATATATTTGTCCATTATATATGTGAGGTGATGTGAAATGAATAAATATGACCGTTTTTTTACGGAAATATGTGAAAAATATTATAAAGACGTATTCAGATATTTAGTTTTTGCACTTAAAAATGAAGATAGAGCAAATGATGCTGTTCAGGATACTTTTGTAGTGGTGTATAAGAACATAAGGAAGGTATATAATCACGAAAATCCCTTAGGCTATGTATTTAGAACTGCTCAAAATATTGCCAAAAATTATAAAAAAGAGCTTTACAAAAGACTTATAAAGGAAATTAATATTGATGAAGGTATTATTGAAATCAGAGATTATAATTCAGATATTGAAAGTGCTATTGATTCTGAAATAAATGAATACGAGTATATAACGGACATTATAGAGTGTTTGAATAATGAAGATAAAGAGCTTTATAATATGTATTACACAGAGCATAAATCGATGAAGGACATTGCTGAAAGTCTGGGAATTGAGTATACAGCTTTAAGAATGAAATATGTTCGCCTTAGAAAGAAGATAAAGAAGTTAGTTAAAGATACAGCAGAAAAATATTTTGTTACATAGGCTTTAAAATAACCATATATAAGTGTAAAGATTAATCGATTAATTTTGCGGTTGGAGGTAATGAATATGGATACCAAAAACAATATTGAAACAAGAAAAAAAGTTGACAGACTGGTAGAGGAGGGCAAAATTGATGAGGTAACAGCTATTCTAAGGAATGTTACGGATTGTCAGCCATCTATTCCTGTTGACGAATTTATGAGAAATGTCAGGGAGGACAGTAATATGAAGAGTAAATTTTCTAAAAGAATATTAATTGTAGCGGCTATTTGTGCAGTAACCAGTGTAAGTGTTGGAGCTGCAACGTTATTAAAGCAGTTTACCTTTAACGAAAACGGTAAATTTGTAACTGTAACCGCAAATAATGATATAAGCGAGGAGGAAGCAGCAAGACTTGCAAAGGAAGTAGCAAATGACAATGTTGTTCCAAATGCTGAAAACACAATTGAGCCTGAGAGTTTTAAGACTATTGAGGAGGCTGAAAAGGCTTATGATATGAAAATAGCTTTGCCGGATGTAAAGCCTGCTCTTAGTTTGGAAAGTGTTGAGGGCAGTATAAGCTATATTTCAGAAAACAGCAGTACAGCTACTATATGGGCTACCTATGGTAATATAGATGAAAAGGCTTATGGATTAACTGTTACAAAAAAAGATTTTAATGATGAGGATATTACAGACATACTTTCAACTGATGCAGAAGTAACAGGCGATAAGTTTGTATCTGATAAGGGCTATGAATTTGATGTTTTAAATGAAATTGATGAGGAATCAGACAGGTCAGCAAAGATTTTTATGACATATGTTGGTAACTATGAATATTGTATTTATTTTACTAACTTTGATGATACCGAAATTGAGAATGTTGTTAATTCTATTGATTTGGGAGAGTATAAATAAATTGATAAACAAAGGGGGCACTCCGGTGAGTGCCCCTTTTTGGTTATACAATATGTATTATTCGTCAACCTTGGTTGTCCAGCCCATATCGTCTTCAATCTTACCCCACTGAATACCTGTGAGAGTATCGTATAACTTATGAGTAACTTCGCCAATTTTACCATCATTAATGATGCAAACATCGTCTTCATATCTAAGCTCACCAACAGGAGAGATAACAGCAGCAGTACCTGTACCGAATACTTCCTCAAGCTTGCCTTCCTTGGATGCCTTGATAATGTCAGTAATAGCAAGTCTGTCTTCTGATACTTCATAACCCCACTTCTTTAAAAGCTCTATACAAGACATTCTTGTAATACCGGGAAGAACTGTACCAACTGTAGGAGCTGTATAAATAGTGCCGTCAATCTTGAAGAAACAGTTCATTGAACCTACTTCCTCAACATATTTTCTTTCAACACCGTCAAGCCATAATACCTGCTCATAGCCTAAGTCATGTCCCTTAACCTGTGCTGCTAAGGATGCAGCATAGTTGCCGCCGCACTTAGTAAAGCCTGTTAAGCCCGGAGCTGCTCTTACATACTCATCTTCAACATAAATCTTAACAGGGTTAATACCTGTAGAGTAGTAGGCACCAACAGGTGATGCAATAATAATAAACTTATAAGTTAATGAAGGTCTTACACCTAAATGTGCTTCATCAGCAATAACAAATGGTCTTAAATAAAGAGATGTACCTTCGGCAGATGGAACCCAGTCCTTTTCTGTAGATACAAGAGCCTTACAAGCCTGTACAAAGTCCTCAACAGGAACGGCAGGGATACACATTCTTTTGTTAGTATTCATCATTCTTGCAGCGTTCTTTTCAGGTCTGAAAAGCTGAATGTCACCCTTTGGAGTTCTGTAAGCCTTTAAGCCCTCAAAGGATTCCTGAGCATAGTGGAAAACCATAGCAGCAGGGTCAAGAGCAATAGGGGCATATTCTACAATTCTTGGGTCATGCCAGCCCTTGCCTTCAGTGTAATCCATAACAAACATATTGTCTGTATAATAGATACCAAAGCCTAAGTTATTCTGGTCAGGCTTCTGCTTTGGATTTTTTGATAAATCGTACTTAATATTAAGCATAATATTACCTCTTTTCTTATAAAAATATCTTATCATAGATTATAAATCTTTTCTATTAAAAATTCAATGTTTTTTTGTAAAAAACTTAATTTTTATAATCTCCTCTGTCTGAAATTATTTCATAGCCTATCTTAGCTATGCGCTTTTTAAGTTTTTCAAGACTTTCAGCTGCTTCTTCCCCGGTACATATTTTATTGTCATATAATGAATATTTTTTTCTATCCCTTAGAGGTGAAAGATTTGGCATTAAGACGTTGGCACCTGCAAGTATACCTTTTTCTCTGCCATTTTTATCAAGAGTGCCAATGGCTGTTGTAGCAGGCAAAAGAACATTTGGCAGAAGTATTCTCATAATTGCAAGAACTCTTAAAGTCATTTCAACACTTCCTTTAGGCATATCCTTAAAAATTGTGTCTTTGTGAGGTATAAAAGGTCCTATACCAATCATCTGAGGATTAAAGTCATACATATAGAGTATATCATCTGCAATATTTTGCACAGTCTGATAGGGAGAACCAATCATTATGCCACAGCCTGTCTGAAAACCTATATTTTTAAGATTTTTAAGACAGTTAAGTCTGTTAAATAAACTCATATTTTCAGGATGGAGCTTGTTGTAATGCTCGAGAGTACATGTTTCGTGACGCAGAAGGTATCTGTCAGCACCTGCATCATAAAAACTCTTGTAGGCTTCAAAGCTTCTTTCGCCAATGGACAGAGTAAGGGCATGGTTTGGAAATTCTTTTTTTATTGCTTTTATAATTTCTACCATTTTGGCATTGCTGTAGTATCCGTCTTCGCCGCCTTGCAGTACAAAGGTTTTAAAACCAAGTCTGTTTCCCTGTCTGCAGCATTGTAAAATTTCATCAAGACTAAGTCTGTAACGCTCCGCTTTTGTGTTTTCCTTGTTTATACCACAGTAGTAACAGCCGTTTTTGCAGTAGTTTGTAAACTCTATAAGTCCTCTGACATATATTTTGTTTCCAAAGACTGAAAGTGAGGTTTCTTTTGCTTTTTCAAAAAGAAGAGGGTCATATTTGTCTGTGGATAGTATTTTTATTAAGTTTTCTCTGTTAAGTAAAATTTCCGGTATTATATCCATATTTTTCACCCTGTTTTTATAAAATTTAAGGAACGGATTAACCGTTCCCTATTCATCTTACTCAGAAAGCAATTCAATACCTTTTTTTATTCTGTTAATAGTATCTTCTTTACCTAAAAGTTCCGCAAGCTCACTTGCACCGCAGGGAGAAGTAGGCTCACCTGAAAGGGCTGTTCTCACAGGCCAGAACATTTGACCGTTTTTAATTCCCATTTCCTTAATTAATTCAACAAGCTTACTGTAAATTGTGTCATTATTCCAGTCAGAATCATTAATTTCTTCAAAAACAGGGAGCACTTTTTTAAGATTTTCAAGACAAATTTCAGCAGTAGTTTTCATCTTCTTATGAACGTAAAGGTCAGTTGAATATTCGGGAAGATTATCTACAAAGTCTACCATAGGGGCAATATCCTTTGAAGTGCCTATTCTTGTCTGAACATAGCCTGCAACCTTCTTTAAATCAATATCTGTTCTTTTAATTGCAGCCTTTAATTCAGGTTCAGCCCAACTATAGAATTCGTCTTTATCCATTTTCTTAATATATTCGCCATTCATCCATGTAAGTTTTTCGATGTCAAAAATGGCAGGTGATTTTGAAAGTCCCTTTATGCTGAATTCCTTAATAAGCTCATCAATAGTAAATATTTCCTGATTTACTGATGGTGACCAACCTAAAAGAGCAATGTAATTTACAATAGCATCAGGAAGATAACCCTTTGCAACCAAATCCTGAAAGGAAGCGTCACCGTTTCTTTTAGACAGCTTATTATGCTTGTCCTTCATAACTGCCGGAAGATGTACATAAGTAGGAATATCCCAACCGAATGCCTCGTATAAAAGATTATACTTTGGTGTTGATGAAAGGTATTCGGCACCTCTTACAACGTGAGTAATATTCATTGCATGGTCATCAATAACATTTGCAAAGTTGTAAGTGGGGTAGCCGTCAGACTTAATTAAAATCTGGTCTTCAAGCTCTGAATTATCAACTGTAATATTACCGTAAACTTCATCGTGGAATGTAGTCTTGCCGTCTCTTATTTTCTGACGGATTACATAAGGTACGCCATTTTTTAGGTTTTCCTCAATTTCTTCCTTTGAAAGATGTAAACAATGTCTGTCATATTTAACTATTGTTTCATGACTTGTTTCTGTTTTGAGAGAGTCAAGTCTTTCCTTAGTACAGAAGCAGTAATATGCCTCGCCCTTATCAATTAATTCAAGGGCATATTTAAGATAGTCATTTTTTCTCTCACTCTGAACATAAGGACTATAATCACCGCCTACATCCGGACCTTCGTCATGAGGCATTTTAGCCATTTCAAGAGTTTTGTAAATAATATCCGTAGCGCCTTCTACAAATCTCTCCTGATCGGTATCTTCAATTCTTAATATAAATGAACCGCCCTGACTTTTAGCAATTAAAAACTCATAAAGGGCTGTTCTCAAGTTGCCAATATGCATATAGCCTGTAGGGCTTGGTGCAAATCTTGTTCTAACCATTTTAATGTATCCTCCTTAGTTGTCGGAGCTGTAATTTCTTGCAGCTGATAATTTTGATTTTGCAGTAACGAGCTTTTCCTGTATTCCGGTAAAATTAGCTGATCTTGATTCAATACCGGCAGCATAATTTTGTGATAAAACCATTACAAAGTCACCGGTATATGTAAGCATAGAATCAGCAATATATGCCTTTAATACAGGGCTTTCAGCTTCGTTGATATTAGTAATATAATCATTAAGATTAACCATTTCTTCTTCAGTAGCGCCTACGGAATTAAAAGCTCCCTGACAGGCTTTTATGGAAGAATCTACGGCATCAAGAATAGTTTCATCGTATGAAGCATATATATCGTTAGTCTTAATTTTATTTTGTGTTCCGTATATAAAACCTACTATTGTAACAAGAGCTAAAAGTCCGATTATTACAATTAATGCAGTTCTGACATTTTTATTCATTATAATTCCCCTTTATTTTAAATATTTAAGCTCATTAAGTTTGTTTGTTACAGCATTTGCAGTGATTTCTGCTCCAACCTTGTTAAAGTGGCTTGAATCCTGCAAATAGTTTTCAGGTATAATTCCCTTGCTTATTTGTTCTTTTCCCTTATTTGTAATAGTGAGGGAATACTCTTCAGGTGCCTTGTTTAAAAGGTATTCATATAAATTCAGAAATTTATCTCCGTATTTATTTGCCAGAGCAGTATTTACAGAGTTAATTGTGTTGACATCACCTGATACAGGTCCTACAACAAGATAATGATCTGTTTCAAGATATGCAATCATTTTATCATAAATATTGATTGCTTTATTAATATCTTTATAGTCAGTGTCTTTTCCCATGAAAAATACTGTTATATCACCTCGGCGATACTCCATGGCTCTTGTAGTAATAACCGTAGGCTCAAGTATAATTTCCTCAAAGCCGCTTTTGTTTCTTGAAAATTTAAGTGTGCCGTCAAATTCTGATAAAATACCTTCAATGCCGTTTATTGAACAAGGATTTAAACCTGCGTTTTTACTAAAATTAATATTCAGGTTTTCAGTATAATCATTTCTCAAAACAACCTCGGTACTTGATTTTTTAGCAGCAATATCGCAGGGCATAACATACATTGGCAAGCCTCCCTGTCTGCCGCCCATTGTTTCAAGAGTACAGTTATTTATAGCCATATTAAACACAATTCTTGTTGTATTTCTTGAAAGAAAAGCTTCATATGAAGGTGTTTGGGAATTGGGTGCTATACCAAATTCATCACCCCAACAGGCTATAGGTACAGACTCAAACCGGTCTGAAGGGTAGTTTTCCATATTAGGAGTTTGTTCTTCTCCATACACCATATCCTTATTGTATTCATGGGAATAAGCGGTGTAATTTTTCTCATTGGTAATTGGAGTTTCATTTTCAACAAGTTTTGCTCCGCCCTTTATTAAAGAGAGTACAATAACAACTACAAGCACTATGATGAGTAAAAATATAATAATATACTCTGTTTTTAAATTGGAAAAAATATTTAACCTGTTTTTATCTTTATTTTTCATAAAAATCCTCCAGCTCCTATTCTTAATATTTTACAACAAATAGGGAAGAATGTCAATTTTATATTGCACCTAATTTTTTTTGTGTTATACTTAACATAAGAATGTTTTTTAGGAGGGAAATATGAATAAGCTTAAATTAATTGTAGATGAAATTGGTAAAGTGGTTATAGGTAAAGAAAATGTTATTAAACTTCCGGTGGTTTCAATAACTGCGGGAGGACATATACTTCTGGAGGATATTCCCGGCGTAGGTAAGACAACTCTTGCTCTTGCTTTGTCAAAAACTCTGGGACTTGATTATAACAGAGTACAGTTTACGCCTGATGTTATGCCAAGCGACATTATAGGTTTTAATATGTATAATCAGAAAAGTCAGTCCTTTGAATATGTTGAAGGAGCTGCTTTATGCAATTTGTTTCTTGCTGATGAAATTAACAGAACATCATCCAAGACACAGTCTGCACTTTTGGAGCTTATGGAAGAAGGAAAGTATACTGTTGAGGGAGTAACAAGAGAGCTTCCCAAACCTTTTGTAACTATTGCCACACAAAATCCTTTTGGTTCTGCGGGAACACAAAGATTACCTCAGTCACAAATTGAGAGATTTATGGTTAGGATGTCTATGGGTTATCCTGATGCCGATGCCGAGATTGAAATTTTAAAGGGTGCTAAAAGCAATAAGCTTAGTGTTTTAAATAACATTATGACAAGCAGTGAGCTTTTGGAATATCAAAAGATGGCAGAAGAATGTTTTGTTAAAGACAATATTTACAGATATATTGTGGATATTGTAAATGAAACAAGAAGAAATCCTTACATATCTATAGGAATAAGTCCGAGAGGAAGTATTGCAATATTAAAAATGGCAAAAGCAAATGCCGTATTTAATGACAGGGACTATGTTGTTCAGCAGGATGTTATTGATATAATTTCAGAAACAGCTTCTCACAGAATTGAATTAAGTGCAGAGGGAAGAGCAAAGGGACTTAATGAAAAGCAGGTAATAGACAATATTGTTAAAAAAATTAAGGTCAAGGGATAATATATATGAAGTATTTAAAAATTATATTATGCATATTGGTTTTTGTTATTTTGCTGTATATGTCTGTATTTTTCAGAAGCTACTATATTCTTTTTGGTGCCTTTTTCTATGGCTTTATTGTAATTGCAGATATACTGCTGTTTTTTATTCCGGTTGGAACTGTTGGTGTTGAAATAACAAGCAGCAAAACAAATTACACAAAGGGCGAAAATGGAGAAATATATATAAAATTAAGAAACAGCAAATTATTTCCTGTTTACAGAGTGGAGTTTGATGTTGTTTTTAAAAATAAGTTTTATAATGCTGATAAAGTCAGTATAAAAACACCGTTGTCCATATTGCCGACAAAAACCGTGACCATACCTGTAAATATGGAAAAGTCGGGAGTAGTTTCTGTTTTTACGGAAAGCATAAAATATAGCGATGCCTTTGGTATTTTAAACAGACAAATTAGTGTAAATACAGCCTATTCGGTTATTGTTATGCCAAATAAAATTAATTTGGATATTGCTTATTTTGGTGCAGCGGATTCTGATGAAATACCTGCCGTAAATGTATATTTAAGCAACAGCGGTGATGTGAGCGGTTATAAGGAATACGG
>DBGCRA010000074.1:0-4422 GCA_048359195.1 Candidatus Gallispira sp. | reverse complement strand
GTGCGACTTTTGTCGTAAGACAAAAGTGCTGACTTGCGGAGCATTAATCGTCAGAACTTTTGCTTCGCAAAAGCTGCCTTTGGCAGTCGGATTTGTCTTTCCGATTCATTGATGGGAGATTGTACTCCCACTTTGATAGCAAAAAAACATTCTTGAGCAAAGCGATTAAGGTTAGTTTTTTTGCGGCAATTTGACTTTAGTCAAATTGTATCATAAAATTTAAAAGTTTGCTTTACTCACCACCTATAGAGGTGGGAATCTATTTCACATGCGATTAAATTTCAGGCTCAATAAGACCATAAGCACCATCTTTACGCTTATAAACAACATTAATTTCATCTGTTTCAGCATTTCTGAAAACAAAGAAATTATGTCCCATCATATCCATCTCCATACAAGCTTCCTCTGCATCCATAGGCTTAACAAAGAATCTTTTTGACTTAACGATATTAATGCCATCATCATCGCTATACTCATCCTCAGCAAGAGCAATAGCATTAAGCTCATCAGCAAATGCAGGAATTTTCTTAGCTCTGTCATGAAGCTTATTCTTATACTTAACCATCTGTCTTTCAAGAATATCAACAGCCTCATCCACTGCTGACATAAAGTCATCACTTACAACTTCTGCCTTAATAATTCTCTTATTAGGGAGATTGATTGTAACATCAATTTTCTTATCAAGCTTAACTTCAGTCAAAACCACATTAGCCTCAGACTCTACAGGAAAGAGCTTGGCTATTCTGTCAAGTTTAGCAGTAATCTTATTACTGAAATTGTCAGTTACCTCAAAATTCTTACCAATAAATGAATAACGCATAACATCAACTCCTTTGTAATAAAAGGAGGAATTTAATTCCTCTTATTATTTATATTCAACATAACTTAAAAAAATCCTTTATTTAATTAATAATTTTTTTATTACAGAAGAAAAATTTTTTTACAAAAATTTTTCACAAAAATAAAAAATCCTCTTGTTATGCCACCTATAAGAATTTTTATGATACATTATATTTTTGTGGATAACCATATATTATAAACTAATATTTGTTGAAAAACTTATTTGTATTTTTGTGGATAAGTGGGAAAACTTTGTTAATAACCTATTTAAGCCTGTTTGATAAGTGGAAAACTTTTAAATTATTAACATACTTATCCAAATTATCCACAACTTAATTTTATTTTGTCACATTACAATATTTTACAGTATTTTTACTTTTTTGTTAAATTTGTACAAAGTCATCGACAAAAAATTACACCGTGAAACTATCTCACGGTGCAATTTTAAAACTTAAATATTATTCCCGCAACTGCGGCTATTGCTATATAAAAAATCGGATGCTTATTAAATTTAACCAAAGCAATATAAAGTATCACTGCAAATATTATTGACTTAAATTTGAATAAATCTATAAATATACCACTTTCCTGAAAAAGAGGAATATTAAAAAGAGCTTCTTTCATTACCAAAAATCCCGCTGCAGCTATAAGACCCATTGATGCAGGTCTTATACCTGAAAAAACTTTATCTACAATAGGACTGCTTTTAAATTTATTAAATATAGAGGCCACAATTATAATTATAATAATTGATGGGGCAATTAAACCTAATGTAGAGCATATGCCACCTAAAATTCCTCCTGTTGAAAATCCTGCATAAGTAGACATATTTACACCCATAGGACCGGGAGTAGATTCTGAAATTGCTACCATATCCATTAAATCATGTATTGAATACCAATCAGGATATTTATATGATAATTTTTGAAGAAAAGGTAAGGTTGCAAGTCCACCACCGATAGCAAAAAGACCTACTTTAAAAAATTCGTATATTAAAGTAATATATATCATTTTTTACTGCCTCCTTTGATTTTTTCTTCAACTGTTCTATAAACATAGCCAAATATTCCTGCACCGACTACAACAATTATAGGACTTATATTAAAAACAGCAGAAAGTATAAACACCAATAAAAACAGTAAAACGCCTATTTTATTTGTAACAGCACTTTTCCACAGCTTAACCGTAGCACTTATAATAAGTACACATACGCATATTCTGATACCGCTGAAAGCATAATTTACAACAGGAAGATCAGTTATATACTGCAAAATAGTTGCAAGTATTGTAATAATGATAATTGATGGTGTTACAAAACCAAATGTAGCTGCAATAGCTCCCGGAATACCTTTAAGCTTATGACCAATAAATGTTGATGTATTTACAGCTATTACTCCCGGAGTACACTGCCCTATAGCATAGTAATCAATAAGTTCTTCCTTTGTACACCAATTCCTATTTGTAACAAGCTCCCTTTCAAGTATAGGAAGCATTGCATAACCACCACCAAAACATACACTTCCCATTTTTGCAAAAAGCAGATAAAGAGTTATTAATTCTTTCATATATTTTCTCCTTTGCTTAATATCAAATGTTCAGTCATCATTATAACATTGGTGGAAATTTGTGTCAAGAATTTATATTATATACTATAAGTACAATTATAAAAAAATATTAATTAATATTTTTTTAACCTTAAATATTTACCCTTTTTAAATATCATCAATTATATTGTAAAAATGACAGGGACAGACCATATTTTTTATTATAATATTATACGTTTTATTTACTAAGCTATGATCTGACATATTTATTGTTTCACAATAATCTATTATTTTATTATTCATTTTTAATATTCCTACTATATTATAATTAAACTCATCTTTAATCAAAGCTATAGAAAGGTTAAATTCATTAATTTTTAAGCTATTAAATTTGTTTATTTTTTTCACATTAATCATCCTTTTATATAAAATTATATTAAAAAGTATTATTTATTTCAATTAAAAAATTTCGACAAAATACTATATATAGTAGTATTATTTATACTATACCACTATATATAGTGTTTTTTTATATTTCAAAAATTTACAATTTTTTTATAAATGTTATGCTTTGTCTTTATTTAATTTTATGATATTTTTAAACATAAAAATATTAAAAAAGAATTAAATAAATTTCTATAATCTGTTATTAATTTATAATACAATTAATAAATAATTATACCATATATTTAAAGCTATATAAAGGAAATTGATTATGTTTTATATAATAATTTTAATTTAATAAATAAATATCCATCAGGCATAGCAGGTGGTTTTCTATATAAAAAAACCCCTCTCAAAAGAGGGGGGTTAATAATTTAATTAATTAGTTGCAGATAGTTAATTCAGTAGCCTTATCAAATACATGAATTCTATTTACATCAAATGCAACTTTAATATTGTCGCCAACCTTAGCTGTACTTCTTGAGTTAACTCTAGCAGTTACATTCTGTCCACCGATAACTAAGAATAAGTTAGTCTCAGCACCAAGTAATTCAGTAACATCAACATGAGCATTAACAATACTGTCAGCAGAAGTACTTAAGAAAATATCCTCATCGTGAACATCTTCAGGTCTGATACCAATAACAACTTCCTTGCCAACATAGCCACCATCAATTAAGGCCTTAGTCTTATTCTCAGGTAACTTAATAGAATATTCACCAAAGTTTACAGTAACATCAGAACCACTCTTAGCAACTGTAGCATTTATAAAGTTCATCTGTGGAGAACCGATGAAACCGGCCACAAATAAGTTATCAGGCTTATTATAAAGATTCTGTGGTGTATCAACCTGCTGAATAACACCATCCTTTAAAACTACGATACGAGTACCAAGAGTCATAGCCTCTGTCTGGTCATGTGTAACATAAATGAAAGTAGTCTGTAATTTCTGATGAAGCTTAGAAATTTCACTTCTCATCTGTACTCTTAATTTAGCATCAAGGTTTGAAAGAGGCTCATCCATAAGGAAAACCTTAGGAGAACGTACAATAGCACGACCCATTGCAACTCTCTGTCTCTGACCACCTGATAAAGCCTTAGGCTTTCTGTCTAATAAATGATCGATGTCAAGAATCTTAGCAGCTTCTCTAACCTTCTTATCAATTTCAGCCTTAGGAACCTTTCTAAGCTTAAGAGCAAATGCCATATTGTCATAAACTGTCATATGAGGGTAAAGAGCATAATTCTGGAATACCATTGCAATATCTCTGTTCTTAGGATCAACAGTATTACAGAGCTTATCTCCAATCCATAACTCACCGCTTGAAATATCTTCAAGACCTGCAATCATTCTAAGTGTAGTAGACTTACCACAACCTGAAGGACCTACAAAAATAATGAACTCCTTATCTGCAATATCAAGGTTAAAATTCTTTACAGCTACAAAGCCGTTAGGATACTTCTTAACAATGTTCTTTAACTTAAGTTCTGCCATTTAATTATTCCTCCTTAATTTGGACTATTACTGTCCACAAATCTTAATATAATAATAAACTATTTTTACTTAACTCTCTATATCATATTTAAACAAATT
>DBGCRA010000073.1:0-4555 GCA_048359195.1 Candidatus Gallispira sp. | reverse complement strand
ACTGAGAGCCTTCGTTTGCAACAGATTTTCCATTTTCCCAACGACCAATTCTAAACTGTGTATACCATCTCTGCTCCAATGTTTTAGTGCTTATGTCACCGCTTACGGATGTAGAGCCTGCCTCACCACGTCTTGGTTCATCAATAAGAAATACACTATGTCCTTTTTTAAGAAACATATCTGACCAGCCTTCTCTGCCGTCTGGAGTAGTCATCCATCCCATTCGGGATTGTCCGTAACCGTGAAGAAATACCATAGGCAGTTCCGTGTCATTTTCGGGTATCTGATAAAGTACATTTGCATGGTCAACATGAGCTGTTTGCCCTGCACCTGTTTCCTCCCAATGATTTTCGGGGTCGAATGTACCTTCTGAGGTAACAACAGTACCGCCTGCCGAAAACATACCCTGTTCCTTAATCTTCAATGAATTACTGCTATCCTCGCTAACAGCATTAACGGTTTTTGTTTCTCCATCCCATTCCACATTATAACCAAGTCCCTCAAGTATTTTTCTTATGGAAAGAACCGAAGTATCATCAACTATCTCTACATCAGTATCAACAGTTTCCCCGTTAATCTTAAGTTCTGCTCCGAAAGAATTAACCGTTAAAACAGTTATTGCTGCCATAGCAATTGCCAAAAATCTTTTCATTGTTTTGTCCTCCTCAAAAGTTTATTAATATTCATAATCAGGTGCAAGAATTTTCATTAAATCTCTGTCATGGTGATGCACTAAATCTGATTGTGTATCAATAATCATAGTTGCACCACCCTCACGAGTATAAGCTTCCCACTCAGGAAGTTCCTCTGCGCTCGGTTTTCCTGTTTTTGCAAAATTTATCCAAGCCTGACTCATTTTATCAGCAAGCGCCTGTTCTTCATCACTTCCATTCAGATTATTAAAAACATAAGGCAGTTCAGCACTATGATGAGAATTTCCGTAAGTAAACATATAAGAATAAACAGGTGCCCCATTCTGGTCAACCTTATGTGTCATAATCTTTAAAAGAGGTAAACGAATAGTTGTAGTGTCAATCTGATATGCCTTTAATCCCTCTTTATTAGGGTAAGCTGTTTGAAGTGCTTTTTTAAGTTCTTCAGTTTCTTCAATAGGTTCAGATTCAAAATAACCCGACCATTCATTTAAGTTGCTTCCTATTAAAATGGGTATATCCTTTCCTGGCTCTGCAAAGGACTCATCCGTTACGGGGTTTGTGGGAAGAAAATCTCCGTCTACAACAGGCTCCCAGTCCATAGAATAACCGCCGCCCAATGCCGCAGGAAGCTTTAGCTCCTCCCCTGTCTGTGCCAATGCCTCTGCTGCTGCCGTTTCCAATTCTTCGGTTGATACAGCCTGAATATCCTCTATGTTTTCTTCTGAAATATTTAATTTTTCTAATATATTTTTAGTAAGTACTGAACTTGCTTCAGCAGAATTAAATACAACTCCCATTGTTTCTGTAGCACCGCTTTGTATAATTCCCTTGTGGAAAAGTCCCTTTGCATAAGGTGAACTCATAAGAGCAAGTATTTTAGCACCGCCGCCTGACTGTCCGAAAAGTGTAATATTATCAGGATCACCACCAAAAGCCTCTATGTTTTCCTGTATCCACTCAAGTGAATCTACTATATCCATAATGCCTACATTCTCTGAATATTTATACTTTTCACCATAAGCTGAAAGGTCTAAATGTCCAAATGTGTTTAAACGATGGTTTACTGATACAACAACAATATTACCGTTTCTGCTCATATTTTCACCATCATAAAGTTCTTCATTCGCTGAACCTGTTGAAAATCCACCACCGTGAAGCCATACCATAACAGATCGCTTTTGTCCGTCATTAACTCCGGGTGTCCATATATTAAGATTTTGACAGTTATTATCTGTCCCTGTCTGTGTGCTCTCACCATTTAATCCCGGAATAGTGCCCTGTGGAGAAATTGCTCCATAAGTATCTGCCATCTTAACTCCCTCCCAAGGTGTAACTTCACCGGCGGGAACAAACCTTTCCTTTGCCTCAGCATATGGAACACCCAGATAACGAAAAATACCGTCCTCATCTGTTCCCTTTACCAAGCCTGCCGTAGTTTTTACAACACCCTGTTCCGTTTCAATATTCTCATTGTTTGAGCTTGTAGCTATAACCGTTTTGCTTTCGCTGTCCCAATCCACTTTGTAACCTAAGCTTTCAAATATTTCTCTTACGGAAAGAACTGATCTATCATCAACTATTTCAACATCAGTGTTTACTGTTTTTCCATCTACCATTAAATCGGCAGCAAATGAATTGGTTGCCAAAACAGTAATCGCAGCCATTGTAATTGCCAAAAATCTTTTCATTGTTTTGTCCTCCTATTATGATAATTTATCGTAATCTTCCTTACTTACAGGTTCAAGCCACTGTGTTCCAAAGGCTTCCATACCCTCCACAACAGGACCGGAAACTGAAATATGAGTAAACTGGCTGTTATGTGTTGCACCATGCCAGTGCTTTATACCTGCAGGTATTACAATCACATCTCCTGCCTTAATAAGCTGTGCCTCCTGTCCCTCCATTTGTGCATAGCCTACACCCATTGTGCCCATAAGAATTTGAACATGGTCATGTACATGCCGGTTGTTTATACAGCCCTGGTCAAAAGTGACATTAGCTATGGAAACTCCACCATTTTCAGCTATGTTATTAAGATAAACATCACCTGTAAAATTTTCTGATGTAAAATAATTTCCAAGTCCATAAATTGGCTTTGCATCAGCTAAGTCACCATCATTTTCAAGGGTAATTTCACTTTCCGCCTCAACGGTCTTTGTTTCGCTGTTCCAACCAACACTATAATTCAGAGCCTCAAGCAAAGCTCGCAAAGGCATCATTGATGTATCATCCTTAATTTCTACATCGGTGCTTACTTCTTTTCCATTTACGCTTAAATCCGCTGCATAAACATTTGCCGATAATATATAAAATGCTGCTATTGTAAGTGCCATAAATCTTTTCATTGTTTTGTCCTCCTTAGAAGTTTTATTTGATTACATTATAAAATAAAAAACATAATTTGAGAATTCCACATTAGTTCATTAGCTTAAACCCAAAGGTTATATCCATAATAAAAAGACCCGAGAAATTAATCTCAGGTCCTTAACATCATTTCAATATTTTATTTATTGCATTTAAAAACTCTTTAACAATAGGCGATGGTTTTGGCGAATGTAAAAATCCATAGGGTATGCTATAATCCCATTCCACAGGTATGGTTTTCAAAAGCGGATGAACATTTTTCCAATAGTCAACGGTAATTAAAACATTCCCTTCGCTTTCACACTGATTAAATACTTCCACACTGTAAAAGGGAAATTCAACTATATTAATGCTTGGATATTTTTGTTCAATATCATTTCTCAGCTTGTCAATATAGCTGCTCCAGCCTCGCCTTATAAACATAATGCTTTCATCCTTTAAGTCATCAAGCTTCAAAATCTCCTTTTGAGCAAGCCTGTGATGCATGGAAACTCCGCAGCATAGCTCTATTTTAGACATTTCAAATGCACTGCACTTTCTATAATCAAGAAGCTTATCATCAAACACACCTGCCACAACATCAATATTTTCTCCCAAATTTTTAAGTATTTCCCTTGCATTTTCGGGAGTGTTTTCAAAGGAAATCATCTTAAACTTCAAATCAGGATTTATGTTATGTATCTTAGGCCATATTTCCATTAAAAGCTGACCGGGTGTCATTAAAGAAGTCCCTATTCTTATGGTATTATCCTTTAACCTCATGGCATCCTCTGCTCTTTTTAATGAATCCTTTGAATACCTGATAATATACTTTGCATCCTTATACAATGACTTGCCTGCTTCTGTAAGCGTAACACCTCTGAAATTTCTGACAAACAGCTTTAACCCGACACTGTTCTCTAAAAGGTTAATCTGTTTAATAACTGCCGTTGTAGATATGAATAATTTTTCCGCTGCCTTTGAAAAGCTTCCCTCATCAGCTACCACAATAAATGTCTTCAGCTGTGGATTATACATATATATCACCTGCCTGTTAAAATAATTATAGCAGATATTTTGTACAAATTCAAATTAAGATTAACTCCATCTGTTTTGCCAAAAAGTATAACCTTTTGGCAAAATTCATATTCCCCATAACTTAGAGGGTAGTACATATTCCCAAATACCTATTAATTTTCCCACAAAACACACTCTTAAATTTCATAAAATCTCTCGAAAACCCCTTATTTACTGAGGTTTCTTACTCAGCAAACAAACAGTTTCAACGTGCATAAGAAGTTGTTAAGCATACAAAACGGCATAAATAAGCCTGTTTCCGCCGAAAGGGGTAGTTTTTTGAATTACCCCCCCCTTAAATTATTATCCTTCTAAAATATTTATTCTGTCTTTTCCTCCAATGATAATCTCTCTACATTAGGCAAAGTCTTTACAGCATCTGTTATATTATTGGTTGCTGATGTTTCCAAGGTGAGTGTCTGCTTTTGTATTGTTTCTAACATTCCAGCAGTAATCTGACCTGTTTGTTCAATGATTTT
>DBGCRA010000072.1:0-16644 GCA_048359195.1 Candidatus Gallispira sp. | reverse complement strand
ATAATTTGACAAAAGCTATTGTTGATAACACAGATACGGAGAAAGCATGCGAAATATTAATAGATATTGAAGATTTAAGTGGGATTAATGTTTATGAAGATTTAAAGGATTTATGTATTGATGATGATGTAGCAAAACCTTTTGAAGAAAGCAATTTTTTGCCTTATATATATAGTTTCTGTATGGCGTTAGGTAAAGAAATGGACAAGTAATATTAAGCTAGTCGTAAGACTAGCTTTTTTATAAAAGGCACAGAAAATTTCTATAGCTTTATTTTTAATATAGAGTTGTAAAATTAACGGTACGATTGTGTTTAGCGTGCCTGTTACGCGGCTTTTGTAAAAGTTATTTGATAGAATATAACACTATACGTTATAAAATAACAATACCACGCAAAGAGTGGAAAATATGTTACATTATAATAGAAGTGCATACATAATGCTGACCTCATATAATAACATATCTTTACGAAGATATGGCGGCTGAACAAAAGGCTCGTTCAACATATGAATATCTTATGGAAATGACCGATGACCCTGATGTAATAGAGCCTTTGAAGTTTTTAAGAGAAAGAGAAATTGTTCATTTTCAAAGATTTGGAGAGGCTTTGAGAATAGTTCAGGATTATATGGACTCAAAGAGACAGTTCGTTATGCCTAAAACAGAAAGCAATATGAATAGAAAGTGTAAATGCAGATAATTTTGCATTTCGTTTATTAGGAGATTATGAGGGTAAACAGGAGTAAATAAATTGTAAACAAAAAATAATATGGCACCACCTTTTTATATGTTAACAAAATAAAAAGGTGGTGTTTGTATTGTTTATGGAAATTTTATAACGTTACAAAGATTCTCAGCATATATTGAATTGCAAAATGCCATACATAGTAGGATACAATTAAGAGGGCAATGAAAAACATAGATTGTCTGCCTTTGTCTGTTATGTTATATGGATTTTTGAAATAAAAAACTTGAAACAGACTTGATATTATATTTTTATTCATATCTTAATGCTTCAATAGGATCTAGTTTTGCTGCTTTAGCAGCAGGGTATACGCCAAATATTATACCTATGGAGCTTGATATGATTACGACCAGTGTTATAATAAATATTGATAGTACGGGTGTAAACTGAATATTAGCGGCTGCCGATATAATTAAGCCTATTCCAAGACTGCTTAAATATCCTATAATTACGCCTATAATTCCTCCTGTAAGGGATAATATAACAGCCTCAATAAGAAACTGTGTTCTTATATTGCTGTTAGTGGCACCTAAGGATTTTCTTATTCCTATTTCTCTTGTCCTTTCTGTAACGGTTACAAGCATAATATTCATTACACCTATACCTCCTACCAAAAGGGAGATGGCAGCAACAAAGCCTATAAAGGCTGTTATTCCGTTAATCACCTTTGTTATAAGCTTTACCTGATCCATAAAGGATTCTATTGAATAGTAGTCTGAGTTTTTATGTTTTACCTCAAGCAGTCTTAATATTTCCTTATTTGTCTGAGTAAGTTTTGACGTGTCCTTAACGCCTGCATATATATAATCTATTATATCCTTGTCATCTTCGTCCTTGTAGTCATATACCTTTTTTATGGGCATAAAAATTTCGCCTGAGCTGTAGGTGGATACAAATCCCATATCGTCTTCATTGCTTTTAAGAACACCTACAATAGTTAATGTATCACTGTAATCATCAAAATCAACCTTAAAGGTTTTGCCAATAACATTGGTATAGCCAAACATAGCTTTAGCCATCCACTCGCTTATTACAGCTGTCTTGGTTCCGCCTATATTATCGGAATCATTTAAAAATCTGCCGTATTTAAGTTCAAAGTTTCCCCGATTTTTGTATTCCTTTGTGGTGCCTGTTATGTTGCAGTACAATTTGCTTTGATTTCTTAAATCAACCTCTGCACTTGTACTTATGTAAGGGGCAGCATATTCAATATTGGGATGATTTTTTATAAGCTCTAAATCTTCATCGGTAAGATAGTCCTTATCTTTAACATTGTTCATCCAGCTTTTAAGATAAATTACGATCAGATTAGAGCCTAATTTATCAAATTCGCTGTCCATCATAGATTTTATGCCAATGCCTACTGACGTTATCATTATAACTGAGGAAATACCTATTATTATGCCAAGCATTGTGAGAAATGTTCTCATTTTGTTTGAAAATACATTTGTAAAGGCGGATGTAATTTGTTCAATTATGTTCATATTTGCTCACCTCGGCAATCAATGGATTTTTTACAGGCTCATCACTTATTATAATACCATCAGTAAATTTTACAATTCTTTTGGTATATGCGGCAATATCCGGCTCGTGAGTTACCATAACTATGGTTGCCCCGTCAAAATTTAATTTTTGAAATATTTCAATAATTTCTATACTTGATTTTGAGTCAAGGTTACCTGTTGGTTCATCAGCAAGTATTATGGCAGGGTCGTTTACAAGGCTTCTTGCAATAGCAACCCTTTGCCGCTGACCGCCTGACATTTCGTTTGGCTTATGGTTTATTCTTTCAACCAGACCAACTTTTTTCATGGCTTCAAGTGCCTTTTCGTGACGCTCTTTAGGCTTAATGCCGCCATATATCATAGGCAGTTCAACATTTTGTATTGCCGTAAGCTTTGGTAAAAGATTAAAACTTTGGAATACAAAGCCTATTTTTTTATTGCGTATATAGGCAAGCTTATTTCCGCTAATTTTGGATATGTCTTCTCCGTCGAGAAAATATTTACCGGATGTCATAGTATCAAGACAGCCGAGTATATTCATCATTGTGGATTTTCCTGAACCTGATGCTCCCATTATGGATACAAATTCACCTTTTTCTACGAATAAATCAACACATTTTAAAGCTTCAACTTCAATTTTACCGTTTTTATATACTTTTCTTATTTTAGTGGCTTTAATCATTGTTATTCGCCTCCGTTATGGATACAGTTATTCCTTCACTGATAAGAGTTTCATCGGGAGTATTTACGACATTTTCACCTATATTAAGTCCTTCTATTTCAATATACATATTGTCAAAATTTTTTATTGTTATGTATTTTTTCTCCAGAACATTGCCGGTATTAACCACATAAACATAATCCTTGCCTGTATTATCGGTAAGGTAGGAGCTTACAGGTATTACTACAGCATTTTCATTAGTGCTTGTTACAATTTTACCGTCTACGTTAAAGCCTAAATTAAGGTTAGCTTTATCTGTTACCGTAACCTGTACCGTAACTACGTTTTTTTCGCTGTTATTAATTGTCTTTTTTACGGCAGTAGGGTATATTTTGGTAACAGTACCTTTTAATTCACCCTCAAATCCGTCATAGGTTATTGTAACAGGCTGATTAAGAGATATATTCTGCATATCATATTCAGGTACATCTAAATTGACAATTGTATTTTCGTCTGCTATTTCAAATAAATAGGTTCCTTCACTTACGGCAGAGCCTGACATAAAATCTTCCTGTAAATTTATTATTATTCCGTCACAAGGAGCTGTTTCTTCGGTTTTGAATTTGTTTATTTCTGCCTGAAGCTGTTCAGCTTTAAGTTTTGATTGCTGCAAAGCTACATTTTGAGCTTCTCTTTTATTTTTTATTTCGGAAGTATTGTTTTGATTTATAAGCTGATTATATTTTGCCTGTTCAACTTCCTTATTTGCTTTTTCCGTATTTAGAGAAAGAGACTCTGATTTTTTTTGACTTTTCAGCAACTCTAAATCATTAATCTTTTGATTATACTCATTCTCTGATTTTTTTAATTCATCAAGAGATAAACCGCCGCTGTTATAAAGCAATTTGTCATTGTTATAATCTTCTTTTGCCTTATTAAGGTCATATTCACCTTGTTTAATTTGTATATCAAGCTGTTCTATTTTGTAATTAATTGCTTCAATGTTAGTGTCACATTGGTTAATGTTTGCAATGTATTCTTTAAGCAGGCTTTCATCAATTTCCATATTAACGGATTTGAGGGCAATTTCGCTGCTTTTTATATCAAGCTTTGCTGCTGCAAGCTGATTTTTTAGGTCATCAAGAGCTTTTTCATTATATGTAAAAAGTGTTTGTCCTTTCTTTACATAATCACCTTCTTTTATGTAGATTTCCTTAATTGTTGCAGAAGAGGAGGAATAAAATCTGTTGCTGTCTGCTAAAGCAACAGTACCCGTTGCACTTACTTCTGTTGTAATGGCTTGAGTATGAACTTTTTCCGTTTCTACAAAAGGGGCATTGCTATTGTCTTGTGACAGTGATTTTATTATTAAAATAATGATGATAATTAATAATATAAGTATGCCTGTAAAAATAATTTTTTTCTTCATATGAACATCTCCTTTTTATATGTCTATTAAATATAATACAGTTAATACAATGAAATGTCAAGAGCAATTTAAGAGTTATGAATAATATAAATTGGTTTCTATATTGCATTTCATATTTATAATACAAATATACACCTAGTACTATGTATTGTCAAGTACTAGATTGTAAATAATAGTTAAATATAAAAAAAGCTATGTCTGCACATAGCGACATAGCTTAAATGTCAATTGGATTTAGGCGGTCTTTCGCCAAAATATTGGTAATAGTCTGTTTTAACATTACCGTTAAAAAGCTTTCTTTTCTTATTTGCACTCTTGCCGTAAAGCTTTTCAAAGCCTTCGTGAGAAGTAATAAAATAGGCAGACCAGGTTTTGTTTTTTCTGAAAAGATTGCCCATATCGGTATAAAGTCTTTCTACATCGGCTAAATTACCCATTCGCTCTGCATAGGGTGGATTTGACACACAAACTCCGTAATCACCGGGAAGATGAAGTTTATTAAAAGGTACTTGTTTAAATGAAATACAGTCATCAACACCTGCGTTTTCTGCATTTACCTTTGATATTTCTATAGCGTGGGCATTTATATCGGAGCCATATATTTTTAAGTCAATATCATAGTCAATAGCTGAATAAGCTGCTTTTCTCTCCTGCTGCCAAACCTCTTTTGGTATAAATTCCCATTCCTCTGCTGCAAATTTTCTGCTGAGTCCCGGAGCAATATTTCTGCCTATAAGCGCTGCCTCAATAGGCAATGTGCCCGAACCGCAGCAAGGGTCAAGGAAAATCCTGTCCTTTTTCCAGTAGCTGAGCTGAATTAATGCGGCAGCCATAGTTTCCTTTAATGGTGCAATAACCTGACCGTGTCTGTAGCCTCTTTTATGAAGAGATGGACCTGATGTGTTTAATGTAATTGTGACGGTATTTTTTAATAAAGCTGCCTGTATGGTGTATTCTGCACCGATTTTAGGAAAACGTCTTATATCATACTTGGTCTGCAACTTTTTAATTATTGCCTTTTCTACTATAGACTGACAGGCGGGTACACTTGAAAGTGTGGATTTAAAGGATTTGCCTGTGATTATAAAGTTGGCGTTTTTGGGAATAAGCTCGTCCCATGGCAGCTCAAAGGTTTGGTCAAAAAGCTCTTCAAATGTAACTGCCTGAAAACGTCCGATAATCATAAGAACTTTGTCAGCTGAACGAAGCCACAAATTAGCCTTAGCAATGCCCTTATAGTCTGATGTAAATTCTACATAGCCGTCTGAAACAGATATATTTTCAAAGCCTAAATGCTCAATTTCTCTTTTAACAACTGCTTCTAAACCGAAGGTTGTTGTTGCCTGAAGCTTAAACTTTTTCATATTATTCTCCTGTTTATTTAAAAAATATTATTATTTTGCCGTTTATAGTAACAGTATAACTTTTTTTTAGTTTTTTTGCAATTAGAAATTGCATATTTTATAAAAGTGTTGTATACTAAAAATAAGTTTATTTAAAATTATAAGAGGTTTAATATGTATAAATTATTAAAAACAGAGGGCTGTGCCAAAAGAGGGCAGCTTGAAACTGTTCATGGTACTATACAGACACCTGTATTTATGAATGTAGGTACGGCAGCGGCTATAAAGGGAGCTGTGTCAACTGAGGATTTACAAAATATAAAATGCCAGGTGGAGTTATCCAATACTTATCATCTCCATTTAAGACCCGGAGATAGGATTGTTAAACAGCTTGGCGGACTTCATAAGTTTATGGTATGGGATAAGCCTATACTTACCGATTCAGGCGGATTTCAGGTGTTTTCACTTACAACACTGAGAAAGATAAAGGAGGAAGGAGTATACTTTAATTCCCATATTGATGGGCATAAGATTTTTATGGGTCCTGAGGAGAGTATGACTATACAGTCAAATTTAGCGTCAACTATTGCCATGGCATTTGATGAATGTCCTCCTGCACTGGCAGACAGAAGCTATATTCAAAAGTCTGTTGACAGAACAACACGCTGGCTTGAAAGATGTATAGCTAAAATGAAAGAGCTTAATTCACTTGATGATACCATTAATAAGCACCAGCTTTTATTTGGTATAAATCAGGGAGGTATACTTAAGGATATAAGAATTGAGCATGCAAAAAGAATAAGTGAGTATGATTTGCCGGGCTATGCCATAGGCGGACTTGCCGTGGGAGAAACTCATGAGAAAATGTATGAAATAATTGAAAATGTTGTGCCATACCTTCCAAAGAATAAGCCTACATATTTGATGGGTGTGGGAACTCCTGCAAATATTCTTGAGGCTGTAGACAGAGGTGTTGATTTCTTTGACTGCGTATTGCCTGCAAGAAACGGCAGACACGCTAATGTATATACAAATAAAGGCAAATTAAATCTTTTAAATGCAAAGTATGAGCTTGATGATATGCCTATTGACAACGAGTGTCATTGTCCAACATGCCGGAAATACAGTAAGGCCTATATAAGACATCTTTTTAAAGCGAAAGAAATGCTTGCTATGAGATTATGCGTTATCCATAACTTATATTTCTTTAACAATATGATGGAAGAAATCAGAAATGCCCTTGATGAAGGCAGATTTAAAGAATATAAAAGGATGAGGCTTGAAGGCTTCCGTGAAAATGATGAAAAAAGAAAATAATAAATTTTATCTTAAATATACAGAAAGGAAATAATTATGGCTATTAAAAGAATTTTTGTAGAAAAGAAAAAAGGCTGTGACATTGAGGCTAAACAGCTTCTAGCTGATGTAAGAGAAAATCTCGGTGTTTCAGCTTTAGAGGACTTAAGAATACTTGTCCGTTATGATGTTGAGGGTATGAAAGAGGTAAATTTCAAAATTGCGGAAAAGACTGTATTTTCTGAACCTCCTGTTGATATAATTTACAGTGAAAGTTTCCCAGTTGCTGATGATGAGGCATACTTTGGTATGGAATATCTTCCGGGTCAGTATGACCAGAGGGCAGATTCAGCTATGCAGTGTATACAGATAATAGGCGGTAATTATGAGGCACTTATTGCCTGTGCAAAAATTTTTGTATTAAAGGGTAAGTTATCTGTTGAGGATATTGAAAAGATTAAAAATTATTGTATTAACCCTGTTGATTCCAGAGAGGCATCAAAGGACAAGCCTGAAACACTTAAAATGAATTTGAGTATTCCTGAAACTGTAGATACACTTACAGGATTTATTGCTAAAAGTGAAGATGAACTTTTAAAAATGAGAGCTGATATGGGGCTTGCTATGAGTGATGCTGATATAATCTTCTGCCGACAGTATTTCAGGGACACTGAAAAGAGAGATCCAAGCATTACTGAAATTAAGGTAATTGATACTTATTGGTCAGACCATTGCAGACATACTACATTTGCTACAAACATTACAGAGGTTAATTTTGAAGACGGCAAGTATAAAAAGGTAATTGAAGATGCTTATAAACTTTATCTTGATTTAAAGAAGGACTTAGGCAGAGAAAATAAGCCACAGTGCTTAATGGATATTGCTGTTATGGGTATGAGAGCATTAAAGGCTCAAGGCAAACTTGCTAACTTTGATGAGTCTGAGGAAATTAATGCTTGCAGTATTGTAGTTCCTGTTGATATTGACGGTAAAACAGAGGACTACCTTATAATGTTTAAGAATGAAACTCATAATCATCCAACTGAAATTGAGCCTTTTGGTGGCGCTGCTACCTGTATTGGCGGTTGTATCAGAGATCCGCTTTCAGGAAGAAGTTATGTATATCAGGCTATGAGAGTAACAGGAGCAGGTGATCCTACAGTTCCTATTCAGGACACCATTCCCGGTAAACTTCCACAGTCTAAGCTGGTACGTTCAGCAGCTCACGGTTACAGCTCTTATGGTAACCAGATTGGTCTTGCTACAGGTCAGGTTACGGAAATTTATGACGAGGGTTATGTTGCAAAGAGAATGGAAATAGGTGCGGTTATTGCTGCTGCAAAGAAGTGTGATGTTATTAGAGAAAGACCTCAAAAGGGAGATTTAATCATACTTACAGGCGGCAGAACAGGAAGAGATGGCTGCGGCGGTGCAACAGGTTCTTCCAAGGAGCATAACGAGGATTCCATACTTACTTGCGGTGCTGAAGTACAGAAGGGTAATGCACCTACCGAGAGAAAGATACAGCGATTATTCAGAAATTCTGAAGTAAGCAGAATGATTAAAAGATGTAATGACTTTGGTGCAGGTGGTGTTTCGGTAGCCATTGGTGAGCTTGCTGAAGGTCTTGAAATTAACCTTGACTTAGTTCCAAAGAAGTATGAGGGTCTTGACGGTACGGAGCTTGCTATTTCCGAATCTCAGGAAAGAATGGCTGTAGTTGTTGATCCTGTTAATGTAGATAAGTTTATTAAGTTTGCCAATGAAGAAAATCTTGAGGCTGTTGTAGTTGCGGAAGTTACTGATGACAGAAGATTAAAGATGTATTGGAACGGCAATGATATTGTAAATATTTCCAGAGATTTCCTTGATACAAACGGTGCGGCACAGTATACAAAGGTAACGGTAAGTTCACCAAATGAAAAGCCTGCTTTAAAAGAAACAACAGGAAATATTAAGGAAAAGTGGCTTGAAAATCTTTCTGACTTAAATGTTGCCTGTCAGAAGGGGCTTTCTGAAAGGTTTGACTCCACTATTGGTGCAGGAACTGTACTTATGCCGTTTGGCGGTAAAAATCAGCTTACTCCTGTGGAAGCAATGGCAGCTAAGGTTCCTGTATTGGAAGGTGACACTACAACTGCAACACTTATGAGCTTTGGTTATAATCCAAAGGTTGCAAAATGGAGTCCATTCCACGGTGCATTATATGCAGTAGTAGAATCTGTTGCTAAAATTGTGGCAGCAGGAGGTAATTATGACTCTTGCAGGCTTACATTCCAGGAATATTTTGAAAGACTTGGTGATGCACCTGAAAGATGGGGCAAGCCTTTTAGTGCTTTACTTGGTGCTTTGGTTGCACAGATGAAGTTAGGTACGGCATCTATAGGCGGTAAGGACAGTATGTCAGGTACATTCAAGGATTTAGATGTGCCTCCTACACTGGTTTCATTTGCCGTTGATGTTTCAGATATTAATACCATTATTTCTCCTGAATTTAAGACTATTGAAAGTTTAGTTGTCAGACTTACAACAAGATATGATGAAAACGATTTACCTGATTTTAATGAGCTTATTAAGAACTTTAAGGTTGTAAGCAGGCTTATTAAGGAAAATAAGGTTATAGCTGCTTCTACTATAGGTCAGGGCGGTGTAGCTGCTGCTGTAAGTAAGATGGCATTTGGTAATGATATTGGTGTTGAAATAAAGGCGGATGATTTATTTAACTACAGCTATGGTTCATTTGTGCTTGAAATGCCTTATGACAAAGAAACCATTGCCGAACTGTTAAAGGGCTATAATTACGAGATAATAGGTGAAACAACAGAGGATGAAATATTTAAGGTAAACGGAGAAACAATCACTATTGATGAAGCTAAGAAAACATGGTTTAAACCTCTTGAAAAGATTTTCCCAACTAAGTATTATTCAAGCTATGATACAAGTGATATTTCTGTTAAACCTTTTGAAATTGCTACAAAGAAGCATACAGGCAAGGGTATTGCTGCTCCAAGAGTATTTATACCTGTATTCCCCGGTACAAACTGCGAATATGACACAAAGAAGGCTTTTGAAAAGGCAGGTGCTGTTGCTGACACACTTGTAATCAGCAACTTAAAGAAGGAGTGGCTTGTTCAGAGTATAGATAAAATGGTTGAAATGATTAACAACAGCCAGATTATTATGATTCCGGGAGGCTTTTCAGCAGGTGATGAGCCTGAGGGTTCAGGTAAGTTTATAGCTGCTGTATTTAGAAATCCTAAGGTAAAAGAGGCTACTATGAATCTCTTAAAAAACAGAGATGGTCTTATGTTAGGTATTTGTAACGGTTTCCAGGCACTTATTAAACTTGGACTTGTACCTTATGGCGAAATAAGAGATATGGAAGAAAATGCTCCTACACTTACATTTAATACTATTGGTCGTCATGTATCTTGTCTTGCAGACACTAAGATTATTTCAAACAAGTCACCATGGTTATGGAATACAGCAGTAGGTCAGGTTCACAGGGTAGCATTTTCTCATGGTGAGGGCAGATTTGTAGCTGACGAGGCTGCAATTAAGGTCCTTGCTGAAAATGGTCAGATTGCAACACAATATGTAAATGAGCAGGGTGTACCAACTTATGATATTAAGTACAATCCAAACGGCTCTGTTTATGCTATTGAAGGCATTACAAGCCCTGACGGAAGAGTTTTTGGTAAGATGGGTCATTCTGAGAGAGTCGGCAACGGTGTATTTACTAATGTTCCCGGTGAAAAGGATCAGAAGATATTCTTATCAGGTGTTGAGTATTTTAAATAAGTTATTAAAGAGGTCTGAATAAATCAGGCCTCTTTTGAATATGATAATCGGGCGGGGGAAATACTGATATATATATTTTGTATAATTTAATATTCTTTAACTGTAAAAATTTGTAATATATTGATAAATATTAAAATTTTACAGTAATTTTGAAAAAAAATGTTTAAAGATTTGAAGATTTGTGGTATAATATTACGCAGTAAGTGTTATAGTTAACTGTCTTAAAAGATTGTTATATTTATAACATACTAATTTTCTAATTTTATTTTTTAGGAGGAAACAAAAAATGGTTAAAGTTGCTATTAATGGTTTTGGTCGTATTGGTAGACTTGCTTTCAGACAGATGTTTGCTGCTGATGGCTACGAAGTTGTTGCTATTAACGACTTAACTGCACCTAGAGTATTAGCTCATTTATTAAAGTATGATTCAACTCAGGGTAAGTTCGAAGGTACTGTTGAAGCAAAGGAATCTTCTATTGTTGTAAACGGTAAGGAAATCGAAATTTACAAAGAGGCTGATGCTTCTAAGCTTCCTTGGGGTGACTTAGATGTAGATGTTGTACTTGAGTGTACAGGTTTCTATACTTCTAAGGATAAGGCTTCTGCTCATATTACTGCAGGCGCTAAGAAGGTTGTTATTTCAGCTCCTGCCGGTAATGACTTACCAACAATCGTATTCAGCGTAAACGAGGGTACATTAACTGCTGATGATAAGATTATCTCTGCTGCTTCTTGTACTACTAACTGTTTAGCTCCTATGGCTAAGGCTCTTAATGATTATGCTCCAATTCAGACCGGTATTATGTCTACTATCCACGCTTATACAGGTGACCAGATGACTCTTGACGGTCCTCAGAGAAAGGGCGACTTAAGAAGATCTCGTGCTGCTGCTGTTAATATTGTTCCTAACTCAACAGGTGCTGCTAAGGCTATTGGCTTAGTTATTCCTGAACTTAACGGTAAGTTAATCGGTTCTGCTCAGAGAGTTCCTGTTCCTACAGGTTCTACTACTATTCTTACTGCTGTTGTTAAGGGTAGTGATGTAACTGTTGAGGGCATTAATGCTGCTATGAAGGCTGCTTCTTCTGCTTCTTTCGGTTACAACGAGGACGAAATCGTATCTTCTGATATTATCGGTATTACTTATGGTTCATTATTTGATGCAACTCAGACAATGGTAAATAAGATTGCTGATGATTTATATGAAGTACAGGTTGTTTCTTGGTACGATAACGAAAATTCATACACTAGCCAGATGGTAAGAACAATTAAGTATTTTGCTGAATTAGGCTGATTGTAATTTTTTTAGAGCTGTTGTGTATGCAACAGCTCTTTTTTTATGATAAAATGAAAAATATTGATTTTTATAAAATAAATTGATATAATTAATATGTAAGTTTTTACACTTATGGGGTAATGTAATTAATTAAGGTACACAAAAAAATTGTGATATTTAAAAGGGAGGTAATTTTATGTTAAAGAAAATGGGATTATTTATTGCAGTTGTTTTAGGCATAATATCTATTAACTGTATTTTGTTGTTTGCTGATGAGTATACTGCCGTAAACCTGTTAATTAACGGGCAGAGTATTAGTACAGACCAGCCGGCTGTAATTTATAACAGCAGAACAGTTGTTCCCATAAGAGTTATTGCTGAAGCCTTTGAATGTGATGTTGACTGGATAAGTGATACGAAAACAGTTGTTATAAGTCAAGATGGAGCTAATATATATTTAACAGTTGGCAGTAATATAATGACAGCTGAAATGGAGGGACAATCCGCAAGTATGGAAATTGATACTCCACCTGTTATTATAAATAACAGAACAATGATTCCCATTTCTTTTATAAGTGAAGTTTTGGGATTTAAGTCAGATTGGGATGCTGATACAAAGACAGTAAATATATATAGAGAGATTACTGATTTTTCGGGAAATGAATATGTTGAAAGTTATTTTGAGGCTTTAAACAGATATGATGCTTGCAATAGTGCTGTTATTGATAAAATTGCTGATATGACATACGAACAGCTTGAAAAATATTATAACATAGACAATAAATGTAACGAATATATACTAAATAAGGATATTGATACATATACAGCAGAGGATGTGGAACTTGTTAATAGTCTGGCAGATGAAATTGAAAATTTTGCCGGTGAAATCGGTATAGTGGGTTATAGTGTATATTCTGATGTAAATACAGAATCAAAAAATGATGTTGTATATTATGTAAAGCCCGAACCGTTTAACACAGACGGAGGTTTTTCATGTATTATGGATAAGCCATATGATAAATATTCTGATGAAATAGTAGGTATGGATAATGATACCGCTTTATATATGATAAATACATTTAGTATATTTTCTGAGAAACTTCAGAAAAATACTGATAAAATGAATTCAACAGTTGCCGAAATTCTTTTGGAAGAACTTAATAAGGGACTTGAAATATTAAATAAAATTGAGGATAACCCCGAAGATTATTCATATCCGATTTCAATCAATGGAATAAATGCAGAACTGGCTGCTTTGGCTGAGGGACTTAACATTGATATTGGAGAGGATTTAAAAGAATATAATGTTACCTTAAATAACAGTATATATTCTTCTCAGGATATTGTGCAGGTTAGAGATGCTTTTTATGCTGCTCTTTCAAAACATAATGCTTATACAGAAGTTATTAGTGGATATTACAGTGTTTTCACATCACAGCAGCTTGACGAATACGGACGCATTACAGGAGCTAAGATGTATTATGACTTTAATCAAAGTGATATGGATAGTATTGATTATTACAGAGGAGGGCTTATTCTTCTTGAAAGAAGTAATGAAAGAACTGAAATTTTCGCTGATAAATATGGCATTGATTTATAATTATATAAAAATATAATGGAATAAGTATTAATACAGGCTCGGACATAATAAAATGCCCGAGCTTTTTTGTGCAATGTGGTAAACATTTGTAAAAATGTTACGTTTTTATTATTTTTTTTAAAAGCTATAGAAAAAAAATTTGCATTATTGTATACTGTAATGTGAGGTGATTTGTGTGAAAAAATTACACTATTTTACAGTAGTGCTTTTTATATTTGGCGTATTTACTTTATCTTCTGTAAATGCCTATGCAAATACAGTAAGAGTAGGACTTGAAAAGAATTTTAAAAATGTGTCATCATTAACTGTAAGTAATGAAAATATGAATGTTGCAATCAGCGGTGGTGATTCATATGGTATCAGCGGTACATATACTGTTAAGCCTGTAGGTAATGAATATTATATTATTGGAAAATATTTTGACACTTATGAAGAGGCTGAAAGCAAACTTACAGATTATACGGGCAATAACTGTATTGTTGCTCTTACAGACGATGGCTGGACAATTTATATAAGAACAGACGGCAATAAACTGGATTTCTCAACAATACATACGGGTGAATTTTGTGTTGGTTTTGCATTAAACGGTACATATCAGTTTATTGTTGATGGTACAAAACCTGCTGTTGTCAGTGCCGATGATGGCATAATAAGCCTTGGCAGTAACAGCTACAGAGATAATATAGAAATATACAGACAGGGAAATGTACTTACAGCCATTAATGTTATTGATGAAGACAAGTATTTATATGGTGTTATTAATTCTGAAATGCCTTCATCATGGAGCATAGAAGCTCAAAAAGCACAGGCTGTTGCTGCAAGAACATATACAAGACGCAGTATGGATAAACATGATATATACGATCTTTGCGACAATGTACATTGTCAGGATTATAACGGAACTAAAAATGAAACAGAAAATGGCATAAATGCTGTAAATGAAACTAAGAATTTATGTGTGTATTATGATGATGAATTAATTGAGGCGGTATATTTTTCATCAGACGGAGGAGCAACTCTTGACGGAGCTGATGCGTGGAATTCCGAAACGCCTTATTTAATCGGCAAGACTGATAATTATGAAAAAGAATATAAGGAATGGGAAAGAATATTTACATACAGTGAACTGACAGACATTTGTGCATCAAAGGGTTATAATATAGGTAATGTAGTTACAGTAAATGCTGAGTACAATAAAAACGGAATTGTAACAGCCCTTACATTTAATGGCTCAAAGGGAAGCAAAACCGTTACTAATGAAGAAATCAGAACTGCATTTTCAAGCTCTAAAGACGGCAGTTTAATGTCGAGAAATTTTGTGGTTACAGGCGGTGCACAGACTACAGTAAGCGGTGCCGGTGTTTATGTTATAAGTTCTGCAGGTGTTGCCAAAGAAGCAGGCAGTACAATTTCTGCTCAGAATAACGACGGAAAGCAGTGTAATTTGGGTAAATCATTTGTAGCTGAAAGCAATAACGGTACAAAAAAGATTGAAGCCCAAACCGTAACAACAACAGGAACTGCGGGAGCTGTAACATTTACGGGTAAGGGATATGGTCACGGCGTTGGTATGAGTCAATATGGTGCAAAGGGTATGGCTGAAGCCGGTTATAATTTTAAGGATATATTAAAATTTTACTATACAGATGTAGAAATTAAGTAAGGACGGTTTATATAATTATGTTGAAAAGTGATTTTTATTTTGATTTACCTGAAGAGCTTATTGCTCAGACTCCCTTAAAGGACAGATCAGCATCAAGGCTTATGGTACTTGATAAGAATACGGGTAAAATTGAACATAAAATTTTTAGGGATATTTTGGATATGATTAATCCGGGTGACTGTCTTGTCATAAATGAAACTAAGGTGTTACCTGCAAGATTGATAGGTGTCAGAAAGGATACAGGAACTAAAGTTGAAATTCTTTTATTGAAAAGAAACGAAGACGATACATGGGAAACATTGGTTTATCCGGGTAAAAAGGCAAGACCGGGTCATATAATTGAATTTGGAAACGGACTTCTTGAAGCAGAAATTGTCAAGGTTCTTGATGATGGTAACAGAATTGTTAAATTTAACTATGATGGTATTTTTGAAGAAATCTTAGATAAGCTTGGTGAAATGCCTTTACCTCCCTATATACACGAAAAGCTTGAGGATAAAAACAGGTATCAGACAGTATATGCTAAAAATGAAGGTTCTGCTGCCGCACCAACTGCCGGACTTCACTTTACGCCGGAATTAATGAATGAGCTTGAGGCAAAGGGGATAAATATTGCAAGGCTTACTCTCCATGTGGGTCTTGGTACATTCAGACCTGTTAAAACCGATGATATAAATGACCATAAAATGCATTCTGAATTTTATATGATTGATGAAAAAAATGCTGAAATCATAAACAGTACAAAAGAAAAGGGCGGTAAAATAATTACTGTTGGAACTACCAGTACAAGAACCCTTGAGTCTATTGCCGATGAAAAGGGACATATTAAGCCTTGCAGCGGATGGACTGACATATTTATTTATCCGGGTTATAAATTTAAAATTGTAGATAATCTTATTACTAATTTTCATTTGCCGGAATCAACATTAATTATGCTTGTCAGTGCTTTGGCAGGTAGGGAAAATGTATTAAATGCCTATAAGTGTGCTGTTGATGAAAGGTACAGATTTTTTTCGTTTGGGGATGCTATGTTTGTGGTACACGCTCAAGACAAAAAATAAAATTTTTTATATACAACCCTCATATTTACTGGGTTTGAGGGTTGTATAAGTTTTATTAATTCTTATAATAAAATGTAATTTTTATACCGTTTTTTAGTGTTAAATTAATTATTTTACCGTTTTTTATACAAAAATTTTGAAACATATTTACCGCTATTGCAGTAAATTTTGTTTGCAGTGAAATACTTCTAAGCCCGTACCCTCTGGCACGAGCTAAACCATGAAATCTTTTCATTTCTGCATTTTTTCCCTCAATAGGCGCAC
>DBGCRA010000071.1:0-2914 GCA_048359195.1 Candidatus Gallispira sp. | reverse complement strand
ATTAAAAATGTCACTTTAAATTTAAAAAAGTGCGACAATTAAACTTGCAATTTTTATTATTGATTTTTTTGAATTTAATATTGAAAAAATTGTATTAATGTAGTATTATAAATATTACAAGAACAACGTTAATATGAGTTTAGGGGTGGATTGCTTATGGGCGGAGATAATAATAACGAACAGCAGATAAATCGGCTGATTGCTGAGCTAAGCGAATGCAGAGAGGATGAAAGGAGCAGCCAAAATCAAATATTGCAGACGATTTCCGCAGGGGGAGCACTGCTTGCAGTTGTTTTTGGAGCGAGTTTTTTGAAAGTAACCAAGCATATGGACGCCTGCTTATTGGTTTTAAGTTTAATAATTTTCTATGTATGTATATGCAATATTATAAATCTTGGCATTAATAATGTGCTGAGGTTTCATTACATAAGAGATGTTGAAGATAGACTGTCTGAGTTAATTAAAGACAGGGAAGGCAGGGAATTTGTGGGGTGGATGAGTCTTAGCTCGGTTGTAAATACAAGAAACATTTTTCATATTTTTAATTCAAAGTATACATTAATATCATATATTTTTTACGCTGTGATGACGGTTTTGGCAGTAGTGTTTTGTAGTATTTTGACATTTTTTCAGTACTATTTTATCTCTGAAAAGAGTATGTGGATGGTTTGGGTAATGATTTTACATACTTTATTTACTATTGTTACTATGTTTTTTTTTGTGTGGATTTCTTTTAATGCCAATGATATGTACAATTTATCATATAGGAAATCGCTGTTTGTAAGAAAAAAGAGGACAGCAGGCAATTTGATAAGCAGGAATATAAACGGTAATATGAAAGTGAAGAGGAAGAATTGTATTATTAAAAAACGTGATATAAAGAGAGCTGTATTATATTATATTTTTCCCAAAACTAAGGATTTTCAGAAATCAATTATTGTTATGGCAGGCTTTTTAACAGGGCATATTTTAGATAAAGGGTTTAAGTTTGAATTTGGAGATATATTAAATTTGATACTTACATGGGTTATTATTGAGTTTCTAATGTATCAGGGGAGATATTTACTGAATGATATAAGAGGGGTTGATGAGGACGTTAAAGAAGGCAAGAAGAGCAGATTGCCTGTATACATAGGACATAAGCGAGCTATTGTTATTTCATTGTTTGTTATATTTTTCAGGATAATTTCGGCATTTTTTTTAGCTGTTGATTTTGGAGGGGATATAAAAATTTCCCTTGCTATAGGAATGATTTGTATAGTTGCTGCGACTGTTTTTTATGAAACAGTTAGGGCAAAGGATATGATTACAGGCATATTTTTGGCTGTGGGTATAGGGTATCCTTTGAGGTTTTTTGCAGGTTTTTTAACAGCATATAATACTATGTTTAATGCTTTTTACTTTGAAATACTTTGTAATATTAGAGGTTTTTGTACAAGTATTTATAATATAATTTACGCTTTACATACAAGAAGCTTTGGTGTAAATTTTGGTTTGGTGCATTTGGTTTTACTGCTTGCGGCATATTTATTTATGGGAATATTTTCGGCAGCTATACCATGGGTTTATGAAGCAATTCATCACAAATATAATAACAGAATTATAGAAAAGACGCACCTTAATTATTTGTTTAATAAAGCTCAAGATTACTATAATGAATATATTTATGGAAATGATGTTAACGAAAAAGGCTTATTTCCTCTTCGTGAAAAAGGGAAGATATTGGATATTTGGAATTTAGCATTTATTTTAGCTGTTGCTTCAATATCCGGTATAAGGCTTATTTATTGTTTTAATTTTATTACGGTATTATTTGAAATTTTTGTTGTGATTGTTTCGGCTGCGGTTTGCCGGGTGTCTTACAAATTAATAACTGTAATATCCGAGATTTTAATTTTGTCTGTAAGTGTTTGGTCAATTGCTACAGCCATATTGTATAGGGACTGGGGCTTTTATGTTTTTGCGAGTGTTAATCAGATTGTAATTATGCTGCTTTACTACAATTTCAGATATAATTTTGATCCGCAATTTAACTTTATTACTGAATGCAGAAAGATATTTAAAAGGGCATTGATATTTATTATTGGAGAAGATGGGGGAAAATATATTTAACCAATACATAAACCCCTTGAAAATCTGACCAATGCAGCTTTTTCAAGGGGTTATACTTTTTATTTGATTAATTCCAAAAACTCTTCTTCGCTGATAATAGGTATACCAAGCTCTTTAGCTTTTTTATTCTTTGAAGATGAAGAATTTACATCGTTATTAATAAGATAATTGGTTTTTGCACTTACACTGCCTGTAACCTTACCTCCAAGCTGTTCAATATTTGCCTGTAATTCTTTTCTGTTCTTATAGTGATGTACATCACCTGTAACAACAAATGTCATATTTTCAAGCTTTAATTCATTTGTGTTTTCTTCATCATCTGTAAATGTTAAATATTCAAGAGCCTTATCAATAAGCTCATTATTTTTATGGTGACTGAAATATTTTATTATACTGTTTGCTATAATATCGCCAAAGCCGTCTATTGAAATCAATGTGTCAAAGTCTGCCTTTCTTATTTCGTCTATAGAATTTTTACATTTTTTGCACAGCAGTTTAGCATTGCTTAAGCCTACATTATTAATGCCAAGTGCATATATAAAGTTAGGCAGAGCAGGAGTTTTACTTTTTTCAATGGCAGCAATCATATTATTATAGGATTTTTCGCCAAATCCCTCCATAGCTATAATTTCATCTTTATATTTTTCGAGCCTGAATATATCAGTATAGTCTGATATAAAGCCTTTTTCAATAAATTTTTCTATTGTTGCTTCAGACATTCCCTCAATATTCATTGCATCTCTTGATACAAAGTGTTCAAGACTTGATATTCTTTGTGCTTTACAGTTTGGGTTTGGACATT
>DBGCRA010000070.1:0-8424 GCA_048359195.1 Candidatus Gallispira sp. | reverse complement strand
AATGTTTCTGCATTGGGTACATCAACCTTTATTTTAAACGGTATTTCACCTATCCTTAAAATCTGCTTGAAATAAATATTAACGGCAGTAGTAAAATTCATACCCATATCATTAAGTATACTTTCGACCTGTGACTTAACTTCGGTATCAAGTCTTAAATTTAAATTAGTCATTGTCATAATATGCACCTCCATATCTTATATGCTATATTACGCGCAATGTCAATAAATTTATTTATTTTAGTATAATATCCACTATACCCTTTGCTAAATTTGCCGCTTTTTTCATAAGCGAATCTTCTTCAAGAAATGCCAAACCTTGTTCAATATCAGAAAAGCTCTGTCAGGCATAAGCGGATATAAACCGAGTATTTCACCTTTGCCATTTCCAATAATTCGGGCATAAGCATTCCCCCACAGAAGTAAGTGCGTCATCCATAATTGAAATCTCCTATAAAAATACTAACTTCCTTACATTCTTTGTTTTACATTTTCATCATAAGGATGAATGTCAACCCTTGGCGGATTCAAAGCTTTTCCTCCTGTTACACCTTCAAGTTCATCATCTGCAACAGGTTCAAGATTGGTATTGTTAATTTTTTCTTTTTCGTCCATAAATCTTCCTCCTTTTTACGGGGAAACCATTTTTCCAAACAATTTCCCCATTTATTTATTAGTTTAAAAATTGAACAATTATAAAATAATGAATGCTTATAAGTTTATTATCATATAAAAGATGACTTATTAGATTTAATATTATTTTTTCTGTCAGCAATAGTTACATTATCACTGACAAAACCTTTGCCCCTGAAACAGAATCCAACTCATCACCATTGATTGATTCAAGAATAAGCTCTGTATTGTTAATTTTTTCTTTATCACTCATGAAATTATCTCCTTCCATTTTTTACATTAATATCAATATAAAAAGTTAAATTTTTATTTTATAATTTGGTTTATAATCACAGCTGTTTCAGCTCGTGTTAAATCCTTATTTGGAAGATAGCAGTTATTATTATCTCCCTTTACAATTCCCCAAGCTGAAATATTGTCGACATATTCCTTAGCCCAAGGGGCTATATTATCTGCATCAGCAAATACAGCAGCTTCACCTTCATCAAGCTTAATATCTGAAATCTCAATAAATTTGCTTATTACAACTGCCATTTCCTGTCTTGAAATAATATTACTACCTCTGAAGGTATTGTCTTCATAGCCTACAATAAGTTTATTATCGGCACCCCATTTAATATAGTCATAATACCATTCATTACCTGTCACATCAGCAAATGATATATCTCCATTAATATTTGTTGTATCAGCAAGACCGCTGTTATAGAGAATGGTTAAAAATTCAGCTCTTGTAATACTGTTATTAGGTTTGAAAGTATTGTCCTCATAACCATTTACAATATTCTTATCTGCAATTACATTAATGATTTCCCTAGCCCAATGTTCAGAAATATCAATAAATGCATCTTTACTTTCTGAATTATTTATTGCATTCCCTGTTGCAGCTTCGGTAGTTACCTCTGTTGTAGTTTCAATAGTAGTAACAGTCTTGTTACTTGATGAACCACCGCCACTGCCTCTATGAGTTGCAGTCGTTGTAGTTTCAGTTATAGTTTCTGTTGTCCTTTCTGTAGTATCTTCCACAGCATTTACTATTACCTCAACTTCTGTACTGCTGCCATAAGGCTGTGCGTTTGCAATAAGAGTTGTGTTGCCTGCCGAAACTCCTACAAGCTGATTGTCCACAACAATAGCTATTCCCATATCTTCGGTATAATAGCTTGATATAATATTATTATATCTCTCAGCAGGTGCATATGTCATTGAAAGGTCTGCAGCTTCACCCTCATTAATTACAATCTGAGTTGTATTATTAACCTTAACATCAATAGGTTTATCCATAATAATGTAGTCAATTTCATCATTTGAAATCACTTCATCATTTTCGTCTGTAACAGCCACAAGAACAGGCAAATATCCGTAAGCATTAAAAGCTTCACCATTTAAATTATCAATTTTGATATCCAATTCCCTGCTTTCATAAGGAGCAATTCCACCGATTTGTGCCTTTGCAAACTGTTCGTCACTTATACCAAGCATATTCGCAGGAGCTTTTTCCGGATAATAAACAACATTGATATTGTCGCTTTCACTTGTTGCCTCATTACCATTGTTTGTTGCAACCGTATGAAGATAGAAACCATCCTCTTTTTGGCTTATTCCTATACCATCCAGTGTAATATCAGGTGACATTTTAAGTTCATCACTTTGTGCAAAAGATGAGTTAAACATATTTCCCTCAGTTACAATTATACCAAGGCTTATGCCGTCAATATTGTCAGATACAACCCAATCATAACTAAATTCAGAATAATCACCTGCATTTACATAATCATTACTTTGAATTGTATCAAGAGTTCTTACTCTTTCATCACCCTTCATTTCGCAAAGCTCGACAGTATATCCCTTAGCAACTGTAAGCCCTCTGTTATAAATCTTAGCATTTACATTTACAGTATCACCTGCATTCGGGGTAATATCACTAATATTAATTTCTTCGGCATATAATTCACCATAAGGTTCAAATACTGTTGCAACAAGCTCTGTATCCGTAATTTGCAGCGGATTAACAGGATCACCGGTCTGAACAGAATTATATCTTGTTGAAACAACAATCATATTGCCCTCATCATCTACAAGGAATGCAGGCTCGTCATTATGCTTGCCTGAATGAGTAAGCTGATAAGCATCTGCATAAGAAGTTTCTCCCGTTTCAGAGTCTGTAATAACAGCTGTCGCAAAAATTTCCTGTTTGTTGGTTTCTCTGTCAAGGTCCACCCATATTACATATATATTATCATCCTTATCCACGCAAACCTTATAATAAGACATTGAAGCATAAGCCTCATTACTGCCCTGTTTCATAGTCGGAGGAAGATTAACATAAACATCTCTTGGGGCTATAAGGTCAGGGGCACTTACAGTACCATCGTCATTAAGTCCGCTATGAGCCATTTCGCTTACATTAATATATGACAGCTTATTATCACCTCTGAACCAATACAGATACGTACTTCCGTCAGTACCTCCCGCTCTTACAAACTGTGGCATAGAATCGGCAACTTCACTTGAGTAATATCCCTCATCATCATAAACACCGTCATATGTAATTCTAATAGGCGGATGATTTTTATGAGTAGTAAAGTCATAAACCTGTATGAATAAATCCCTGTCCTCGTTTGTACTGCTATCATTATCCTTATCAATGGTATAGCCGTATACGGCAAGCCCATTATAGCCAATTGCAGTAAAGTCAGTAATGAGAGGGTCACTCATATTAAGCTCATCAATAGGTGATGGTAAAAATCTCTGACCGCCCCAATTTTTAATAAGTTCCTCTGCCACACTTTCGTCTGAAACTTCTTCAGGATAATAGTAATCAGTAAGCCATTTACCCATACTGTTATCATAAAGCATATATGTAATTATACAGTCATTTGTAAATGAGTTTGCAGTTTCAAGGAATGTGCTTCCAAGAGAACTCTTAATATAATACACTGCCATATCTCCCGTTGTGCTGTCATAAACAACGGTAGGAGAATAATCGTAATATGTATCATTTGTAAGCCTTGTTATTTCGCCTACTTCACCGGTAGCCTTATTCACAAGAGTAGTATAAACCTCCATAGTAGTAAGATACTGAGTAGGATCACCTGTCTTTTCTGCATTAGGGTCACTTGAAATCCATGTCACGGCTACATTATCACCTGCATCAGCAACACTCGGCTGGAAGTCTGCAGTACCGTCCTCCTGAATAACAACAGGATTAGACCAATTACCGTTTCTGTAAAATGCAAACTTCATAACATTTCTTTCAAGCTCACCTCTTGAGGAATCTGTATCTATAAATACAAGCATATAGTCACCGTTGCCTAAGTTAATAACCTGCGAATCAGGTCTTTCATAGCTGTTTTCAACAAGAGTCGTTTCATTTGAGGTTATAAATCCCGAGAACAATGAAATTCCGTCATTAGCATTTGCCACCCATTCGGAATCTCCTGTTGTTCGTTTTCTCAGCATTACATTATCATCACCATAGTCGTTTTCATCACTGTATGATACAGGTATGACATTATCTGTACTGTCATCTGCTGAGAACAAACTGATACCTTCATCAGATAACATTTGTGCCTGAGGTGCTGTACCACCATTTACAGGAGTTTCTGCTTCTGTAAAGGTCCATGTTTGATTATATGTGTCATTGTAATCATTTGACACAACATTGGAACCATCGTTGTACACAGTTAAATATTTTTTACCTAAACTATAACGGGTTGTAATGTTATAACTTCCATCAAGGAGCTTTGTAGTATCAAAGTATACGGCATTGCTGTCATCTTTTTCCTTGACGCTTATTCCCACACCGTTACCGCTGCTGTCACTATCAACATAAAGGTATCTCTTGGTTTCAATATTTTGTAATGTAATATAATCATCTGATGAAATTACATTCCATTTCTGGTTATTTCCTTTGCTTTCATCTGCAAGCTGAGCCTTTCCGTTTACATCAGTAAGATACTTATTAAGACCGGTATTCTTAATTGTATAAATTCCGTTTGTCACAGGTTCGTCAACAGGCTCAAATTTCCAAAGCAGATTTTTTGTTCCGGATTTATCAAATATTAATTCGTTGCCGCTGTTGGTCATAAGATATTCATTTCCGCCCTCTGCGGCAGAAATAATATTAAAGTAGCCTGTACTTGTTTCTTTTATATAGAATTTATGATAAGCATTAATACTGTCTGCGGAAATTGCCTTTGAAACTCCCGGTATATTATTTTCATTGCTGTCCTTTGACATCATAATATATTTTCCGCTTGTATCACTGTAAGAATCGTTTGCAATAATGGTTGATTGTTTATCGACTGTTGATACATAAAAACGCATTGCGGGATTTTCTTCCAATGTTTTTGCAACAAAACTTACAGTATCCCCATTGTTTGAACCGGCAGTCATTTGCAAATATAGATTGTTATTTGAATTTCTGATATAATACCAACCGTCGGCAAGACTTCCGGTAATATCTGTTGAAACTTCAGTTCCGTCAATAGTTACCGAACTCTGATTTACCTTTCTTACGTGAGCGTTTTGTATATCACTGTTAAAACCCTTGTTTATAGGAGTAAAATTATACATTAAAGGAATTGAAAACAGTAACAAATCTACTTTGCCGCCCACTGAAAACGCAGCTGTAAAGCCTACCTCGTGTATTTTGGAGTTTTTATAATCGTCATCGTCTGCTTCATCATTCATAGCATAAGTCTGCTTTGCGAGAGGCTCCCATAAAAGACTGAGGTCAACATCTCCTTCAAGTCTTATTCCAAGCACGTCACAAAGACCAACGCCCGCATAAAGAGCAACAGAAGCGCTTGCGTTAAGATTTCCGTTAAACGCTAAGGCGTCATCAATATCAAGCTGACTGTTTTTCATTGATGATAAAGCCACAGTCGTACCCTGCTTTCTTGTCGCACCCATATTTCCAATAAGCGTACCCGATGCGCTTCCTCCGATATAAGCAGGAACAACACCGGCAATAAGGAAATAAAAATTCTTTTTAAATGAAATCGTAACGCCAAGATAGCCTCCGCCTCCGGTGACAACATAATCGCTGTATGTAACTCCGTTATAGTTCGTCTGTGTCTTTCCGAAATCAATATAACCGCCAACTACAAGCGAAAACTTAAATTGTGAAGGTCCAAGATTAAGTTTTGAGCCGTTTAATAAAGGCGTTTCCGTAAGACCTTTTTTGAAAATGGAATCATAAGCGAAAGCGGCTCTGCTTTTAAGCTCGTTAATAGGATGTTTCCAGTCAATATTTCCCGTATATCCCATACCTGCGTCATCATTGCCCATTTTCCCGGGATTAAGGCTTGTGCCCGCTGCTGTATCAATTATATCCGAAACATTTACGCCTATTTTTACTCTGTATTCTCCGGTAGGTCTTGCTTCAAGAGCAATAGATACAAAAGGAAAATCAAAGCCCGTTGCAAGAGTGTCAAGCATAGGCAGAGAAAGAAATTCACCGTTTGTCGGCAAATTAAAATTCTGCGGCGAATAGTTATCATAGGCGCTGTCGCCCTGAATAAAGTCATATCCCGTATAGACAGGTAAATATTCCTTTAAAGTACCGTCTGACCCTGATACATTTTTATCCGTTGATACAACTGCATATAGTGTATCACCACTTGTATATGTACCGTTCATCGCAATATCCATCTTTTCAGTAGCAACCCACTGACCTGAACTGCTTTCATACTGAGCAGGAATTTCATACTTTGTTTTCTTTGACACAGGGTCAACTATTACAAACTTTAATTCCTTTATATGCTCATCTTCATTTTCTCTTACGTCAGCCCTGAAAGTATATATTGAATCATTTATGTCAATGGTTCCCGATGATGGATAAGTACTGTCACCTTCATATACATTTACATCAGAAATACCTGCTCCTTCATTTGTTGTTTCAGCCATATAAGTTCCCGTATTTATTGTATATACAGTTTCATTTACAGCTGATGATGAAGATGTAAAACCGCCATTTGAATAGCTTACGATTTCCTTTGTAAATTCTTTTTGAGCGGGAACTGTTGTTTTCTTATTTGATGTATTTATTGTATATTCAATATAATTAAACTCATTGTCTACAGACACTCTTTCCATTACATTTGTGCCCATAATAAATGTTCCCACACCCGATGTTGTAAATGTTCCGTCACTTTGAGTTATTGCACCTATATTACCCAATGATACTGCCGCATTTTCAAGAGGTATAGTGTATCCGCTGCTTATACCCTGACTTACATCATACACTCTGTGCTCTGTTTTGCCCTTAAATTCCGCATTAATAACATTGCTGCCTGTTTCAGCACTTAATATAAGAATATTGTCGTCCTGATTTATAGACTTAACATAATAAAACATTGTGTTTCCGCTGTAAGCCTTGCCGCTTATATCATCAACCCACTTTATGGCATAGCCGTTTACTGCCCTTGAGGCATATTGATAGTACCGACTTGCTTTAACATCGGAAGAAAGCACAAAACGATAATAGGCAACATCATTTCCGTTTTCATCTCTATAGTCAACAACGGCATTTTTTGTATCAAAATCCGACATTATACCATAGCTTGTATCAATAATATGGTTATCTACATCAGATTTTCTTACCATAAGAGTAAGCCCGTTTTGCTTTTCGGTATAAATAGGATAAAAGGCTATTGTATTTCTCTTTAAAATATCGTTTGAATTGCTTCTTGTAAAGGAGTATGTTCCGCCCGAATTTCTTTTATCGGTTCGTGTTGAATCCATAGTACTTATGTTTGTACCTACTCTATAGCCTACACCTGCCGCATTTGCAATATCCGTATGTTTGCCATTAGTCTTTACAACAAACTCATCACCATAGTGAAATACAGTACCCAATTTGTCATTAGGCTTTATTTCAATATTTTCCTGACTGTTGCTTAAAGTATATTCAGTACCGTTTACTGAAAGTGATCCAAATTCATTGTATGTATTAATACTAACCTTATTTTCAAACTGAGTATTCTTTTCCACATAAACCTTTTTGTCAATATATTCAAAAACAGGCTTTATTGTAATATTACCGTATTGTCCGCCCCCACTTCTGCCGGAAAGGGTCACATAATCCCATCTGTCCTGATTTCCTCTGTGAATAAGCTTTGTAAGCAAATCATTATCAAGCGTAAATGTACAGGAGTTGTTGCCGTTTGCGTCTGCAATTTTTATCATATCCTTTGGATTATTGCTGTTTACGGCATAAAGTCCCTTAAATCTGAAATATTCATTGTTGCCTACTGTAACAGTTATTTTTTCACCCGATGTCCTGTAAGCAAGAGTATTTGTATCAGCAGCGTCTATGCCTAAACTTTTTGACATTTTATTGCTTATATACGCAGACGGCTGAACCTCTTTAAGACTTACGGAATTTCCGTTTACGGTTCTTAACTGCATTTTATCGGCAGCGGCAAGATTTATTTTAAACTGACGCTTAATAGGGTACATATCCTTAAAATGTGCCTGTAAATCTCTTCCGCTTCCGTTATCATCCTCAGCATAAACCTGAATGCCTCTTACATTACCTTGGTCTGTATAAATAGTGTGTTCTCCCCAGCCTGAAGAACCACCTGTATATTTCCACTCGTTCCAATAGCTAGGACCTATTCTAAATCCTACCCTTGCCGTTCCGTCATGAGGATGCGCCGCATATTTCCCTCTATAGCTGAATGTAAGACCGTTTACATCATAACGATCTACAATTGGTTTATTATCCACTCCAAATTCAGCCCTTGCCCAATAATGATCTGTAGGTCTTATATACCAGCCATAATCG
>DBGCRA010000069.1:0-3591 GCA_048359195.1 Candidatus Gallispira sp. | reverse complement strand
AAAAATATAAAAAATAGTTGACAAAACTGCTAAACTGTGGTAACATATTATTTGTTGGTGACAACATATATATAGCGGCTTGGTTAAGTGGTATAACGTTCGCCTCCAAAGCGAAAATTGAGAGTTCGATTCTTTCAGCCGCTGTATGCGCGAGTGGCTCAGTGGTAGAGCATCGCCTTGCCAAGGCGAGGGCCGCGGGTTCGAATCCCGTTTCGCGCTTTTAAGGACTTCGTTTGAAGTCCTTTTTTAATATATAACTTATCTTCAGGAGGTAATACTATGCAGTACACATATAAAAATCAGGGTGTCTGTTCAAGGGAAACTGTTGTTGATATTGATGAAAATACTCATATAATAAATGATGTCAGAGTTATAGGCGGCTGTGACGGCAATCTTCAGGGGGTAAGCGTGCTTTTAAAGGGTATGAAGGCTGAGGATGCCATTACAAGAATGTCCGGCATTAAGTGCGGTTTTAAACAATCTTCTTGTCCTGACCAGATTTCAAAGGCTTTGAAGGCTGCTTTAAACGAGATAGATTAATATAAGTACAAATATAAGTCTAAAAGCTCCTGCTTGTTCATATAATGCAATAAGTGTTGAATAAGGAGGGCTTTTTTAATGAGAGCCGATATAGCGGAAAGATGTGTGGAAATTGGTAAATATATATGTGATACCAAGAAGACAATTAGAGCCGTTGCAAAAGTGTGGGGAATATCCAAATCTACCTGTCATAAGGATTTGGTTGACAGACTGCCTTTGGTAGACAGCAGGCTTGCAGGAGATGTAAAGGAGATACTTGCATATCACAAGGCACAAAGACACATATTGGGAGGAAAGGCTACGGCTGAAAAATGGAAAAAAGTAAATGATAAAAAATAAAAGTAAAAACATTGTATATTTATTAACAAAGTATTGACAAAAGTCTCCGATAATAGTAGAATACTAATTAAATAATAATTGTTATTACAAATGAAAGGAAGAAACAAATAAATGTATTGCGTGAGAAAAGTTGTAGATGATATATTTTGGATTGGCGGCAGTGACAGAAGAATTAATCTGTTTGAAAATATTTTTCCTGTTCCAAGAGGTGTTTCTTATAATTCATATATTATTATGGATGAAAAGACTGTACTTATGGATACTGTTGACCATGCAATCAGCAGGGAATTTATTGAAAATCTTACTTATGTATTAGGTGAGAGAACTCTTGATTATATTGTTGTTAATCATATGGAGCCTGATCATTGCTCTGTAATGGGAGATTTAATTTTAAGATACCCTAATGTCAAAATTATAGGAAATGCAAAGACATTTCAGATGATTAATCAGTTCTTTGAGGGTCTTAGCTTTGAATCAGTTGTAGTTAAGGAAGGGGATACATTTAATACAGGTAAGCATAATCTCCGCTTTGTAATGGCACCTATGGTACATTGGCCTGAAGCTATGGTTACTTATGATGATGAGACCGGTATTTTATTCTCAGCAGATGCCTTTGGTACATTTGGTGCTCTTGACGGTACTATTTTTGCTGACGAGGTTAATTTTGACAGAGATTGGCTTGACGATGCCAGAAGATATTATACTAATATTGTAGGTAAATATGGTGCACAGGTTCAGGCAGTGCTTAAAAAGGCATCGGCTCTTGATATAAAGATTATATGTCCTCTTCACGGTCCTGTTTGGAGAGAGAATTTAGGCTATATTATTGATAAGTATGACAAGTGGAGCAAATATGAGCCGGAGGAAAAGGGTGTAATGATTGCTTATGCTTCTATGTATGGCAATACTGAAAATATGGCAAACGTACTTGCAAATATACTTGCTGAAAAGGGAGTTAAGAACATAAGAGTATATGATATTTCAAATACTCATATTTCACAGCTTATTTCAGAAAGCTTTAAGTACAGCCATATAGTTCTTGCATCACCAACATATAATGGTGCAGTATATCCTGTTATGGAAAGTTTTATTACAGATATGAAGGCACTTAATCTTCAGAACAGAACAGTTGCAGTTATGGATAATGGTACATGGGCAGCAGTAGCAGGCAAGAAAATTGCTGAAGTTGTAAGCACAATGAAGAATATGACCGTTATTGAAAAGACATTCTCCGTTAAATCAGCAATAGCAAACAGTCAGATTGAAGAGTTTGAGAAATTTGCGGATATGATAATTGAAAGTTTTAATTAAGCAATAAAATATAAAAAACAAGAGTCGTTAATATGAACTTTTACTGTCAGGCAGACAGATAACAAAGTAAATATTTGATATGATGAAATTCCCCTTGCTATTTAGCAGGGGGAATTTTTATTTTTTTATAAAGTGTGTGATATAATGGCTGTTTTCTTAAGCAGTATTTATAGTAGATATTTGTAAGAATTTACCAAATTATAATTGATAGCAATTATTTTTTGTGTTATAATGATTTTAGTTACAATAAGATTTTCGGAGCTTATGGGAATATAGGGGTTGGAAAAACTGTTGTTTCAGATAATTATAATTCAAAATGAGGAGGAATATTATGAAAAAAGGATTAATCAGCAGTATTGCAGTTTTAATTTGTGTATTTATTATGGGGATTTGTACAAATGCCGGTACAGAAAGTGAACGGACATGGTGTTTTCAGGATTCGGAGTTTTCAGCTGTTGCAAATGGTACCATTACAACAGCAGTAACTAAAAACGGACTTACATTGGGCAATGGAATAGAAATGCTTATTGTTACAAGTCCTGTAAAAACTTTGTATTTTACAAGGGCAATTTATACAATGGCTAACGGAAGCAGAAGCAGCGGTTATTTAAAGTTTTCCGTAACAGGTGCAACCGATATACATATTCTGGGAAGGTCAAAGTCTAATGAAGTCAGCAGAAATCTCACAATATATTCAACTGCCGATGCTTCAACAGCAACTGTAACAATGACACCTGAAACTGACGATTATGTATATAAATATAGGGGCGGTGCAGGCGATTTGTATTTATATACGGCAGGTGACGGTGTAAAGATATTCGGTATAAGTGTCAAGAACTATAATGCAAATGAATATGCAGCCCTTTCGGAAGGTACAAAGAAGGTATGGGATTTTGCCAATTATACAGATTACCTGGGAGTAATTAATGAAAACAAAAATTTAGATGACCTGCAGATTAAGGCTACAGAATCCAACAATATGACTATGGGAAATAACAGTTCTTATACTAAAAATTCATATGGTTATTCAAAGCGTACATATTTGGATTTAAGTGGACGTATCAGATATGAAGGACGATATGTAACATTTCCTGTAAACAGAGATGCAGATGTATATGTAACAGCACGTTCTGCTGATGGTATAAATGAGAGAAATTTACTTGTGTGGAATAAGTATTATGGAACACCAAAAACAAATTTAAACAGCAGTGTTATAGCCGTAAGTGGTAATATAACAACTTATAAAATAAGCTATTATGGTGACGGCGAAGATTTTATGATAGGTTCAGAGGATTCAGGAATAAGAATATATAAAATTTCCGTGGTTCCGAGAATAAATAAGGTAATTGATTACAAGAGTTGGAACATAAACAGCAACAGCAGCTTTACAACAGGCAGTTA
>DBGCRA010000068.1:0-3134 GCA_048359195.1 Candidatus Gallispira sp. | reverse complement strand
ACCATAGCTGTTGTATGTGTAGGTTTCTGATTTTCCCAAAGCATCCGTATACTTTGTGGGTCTGTTAAGTTGGTCATATGAATAAGTTACAGACTGTGTGCCATTTGCCGTGGTCTGCTTTGTCATATTTCCAACCTTGTCATACTGATATGTTGTGTAATCTCCGTTTAATGTTGACTTGATAACTCTGTTAAGAGCGTCATATTCGTATGTAACATCTCTTGTTGTGTTTGTGCCTGTTGACACACTTTCCTTTATTACATTTCCCAAAACATCATAGGTATAAGCAGTCTTTCCTGTTGTTGTACCGCTGAACGGTGTTTTTATTTCCTTAATCCAATCTGTGCCGCAGTAAGCATATGTGGTTTTCTTGCCTATACCGTCTGTGGAGCTTATAAGTCTGCCAAGCATATCGTAACTGTAGCTCTTTGTACTTGTATCAACATTGTAGCCTGTTTCGGTTTCACTCAAAACATTGCCTGCACAGTCATATGTATATGTTATGCTGTAAGAACCGTGTATCGTTGGAGGTACAACCTTTGTAACATTGCCCGCCATATCGTAAGTATAGGCTGTTATACCGCCCTGCCTGTTGGTTTCTTTTAATGTTCTGCCCAATACGTCCTGCTGAACAGATGTGGTATAAGTACAGGCATTGGCATCACCCTGTACCGTTGTGGTTGTAAGCAGTCCTGATTCATTGTTGGTGTAGGCATAGTCCTCCTGTGCAAGCCTTGTTCCTCCTGTATTCTTTGTAACCTTTGATGTTACTCTGTCCCTGCTGTCATATGTTAGTGTAGTAACAGCAGCTCCCGACGTCCGGGTTACGGGACGCATATATACATCATAGGTATAGCTTTCAAGAGTATTGCTGTTGGTCAAATCAACAACAGACGTAGGATTTCCCGCTTGGTCATAGTTGTACTTAAACTTCTTGCTGTTTTCATTTGTCAAAGTCAATGTATTGTTTTTGTAATCATAGGCATATGACTTTGTTGTACTTATTCCACCGCCTGAAAATACTTCTTTTATTACACTTCCTATTTTATCATATGTGTATGTTGTTGTAAAGCCCTTTGGGTTAATACTTTTCTTAAGAAGTCCCAATGAATCATACTCAAAGCTTGTTTCGTAGCTTGTTGTTCCGTCATTATATACCTGCTTAACAGGTGAAGCTGCTGTACTGTCATAAGTATATGACGTTGTCACATAATTAGAGCCTGATATATAATTATTCTGCTGTATTAACCTGCCGAGGTCAGTAGTACTGTAAGTATAGTCTGTGCGTGCCCTTGTTGTACTTGAACTGTCAGATAAATATGTCTTTTCAGAAGATATTGTCCTTCCGTCACTTGAAAGAGTGTATTCGGTAACTATGTTTCTGCTGCTGCTCACCATAATCAATTTCTTTTTAGGCAGCCGATAATGCCCATCTGACAATTTACCATAATCATATTCAGTTCGTTCATGATATAAATTATTTCTACCGCTGTCTTGAACTGTATAATCATAGTAACGTCCCGCAGAATATGATATGTATTCTCTTTTAACATTATCCTCCTCTGTAGTAATTCTTATCTGGGGAAACGGTAAGTATTCATCACCACCATAATCATTTTCGACTGTGGCATAATTATTACCGTCCCCATAACAGCTTATAAATTTTATTCTTCCATTATCGTCAAATGAATATGACGTATAGCTTTTAGGTGTAGTTGCACTTAATGAAGGCATTTCTTTAACTGTTGTATTAAGATAATTAACCAATTGCACATAAGCAGCCGCTCTGGAAAAAATCAGCCAAAAGCTATCTGCACTTTCTCCTAAATAAAATGATTCACCATTATCATAATCACTGTCTAAATACATTGTATCTCCATCTTTATAGCTATAAGTCGGTTCACTGTATTCATATATCTCAATGTCTTTATCTGCATTGTTTACGGTTATCCACTTTTTACTTATTCTGGGATCTGATAATTGATTTACATGCCAAAAATACTTAACATAATATATGCCATCCTTACGATAAGTATATTCCTCAATATAATAACGTTTGTGCCAACTGTATTCATAATGACTTACCATTCCTGTTGGATAAGTTATCTTATTAAGCAGCATATTATTAGCACCATCACCAAGATTACTCTCACTTCTTCCATTACTGTAGGTATAATCAAAAGTAGTTGTTATGCTGTTTGAGCTGTCAACAAACTCTTTTTTTGTTTTTAAAACTTTCTTATTTATGCTTGTATTTTCAGATATTTCCATTTTCTCAAAATTATACTGTATTCCTGTATTGTCTGGACGTATTACCTCTTGAATAACATCCGTTCCGCTTACCGTAGTATTAATTTTAACAGATTTTCCCAAAGAATCCTCTATAGTAAGAGATTTATAGCTATCTTCATTGATATAATCGGTAACTTTTATTGTATTGCCATAGCGGTTTACTGTAGCCAGCCATCTGCCCTTGCTATCAAAATAATTCATAGTACCATCCATATGACTTATTTCAAAACATGAGGCACTTCCGCCCTTTGAATTATAGTCAAGATTTAAGTACATATCATCTGTTTTACAATGAGATATATAACGATTATCTGTTTCTGTATCATCGTCTATTGGATATTTTGTTCCATTAGACATAACTAAATACATTGGTTTATCCACATATGTAAAAGATGTTCCTTCTTTTGTTGCAGATACATTTCTGCCGCCCCATCCCATTAAGTACGGAAATGAATATTGCCAGTTACTGCTTACATTTATTCTGTCGTCTATAGATTTTGCATTATTTCCCTTTGAAAAATACATTAAATTTATATCAAGGTTTAATCCATTTTTCCCCGGAAGGCTTAATACCTTATCTGTATAGGTAAGTAAACCCGTAACTACATCAACATTATCAGTCACTCCCGATTTATAATTAAAAGGACCTTCTTTATAGGCAGAATCATTTCTCAGATCATTATCTGCACTTGTATCACTACTATAAGTCTGTACAGATGTCCCCAATTTTTCCGTAAGCACACTTTCATCATCAATGCCAAGCTCTACCCTCATTGCAATAATTTCTGCTTCCATTTCCTCTGCCGTAAAGTCATTTTCCGTCATATATTCTGACAAGCTGT
>DBGCRA010000067.1:0-5971 GCA_048359195.1 Candidatus Gallispira sp. | reverse complement strand
AGACTGAGGGTGTTCCTGTAACAATTGAAGACAGAACTTATAATAAGAACTTAACTTCAACCAGCACAGGCACTGTAATAAGTGTAGATGGAGGCGATGCTAAGACATACAGAATCCATCATCAGATTACAGCTAAGGAAGATATGACAATTAAGATTGATCACAAGGTAGGCGGCGGAAAGCTTAATGCTGTTGTTAAGAATATTGTTGACTCCGGTACAGTAAATGTATCAGGGGCACCTGTTTACAATGCAGAAACTGTTGTGGCTAATGATAACACAGCAGCAGGCAGCGATAGCATATATGATACATTTACTGTTGAGCTTAAGGCAGGCGAAACAGTATACTTCGTAGGTCAGGGAACTAACCCTGCCGTATACGCATTTGATATCGTTGGCGAGGATGTACCTGAGCCTGTTGAAACAGGTCTTTGGGGTGATGTAGACCTTGATGGTGAGGTTACTATCCTTGACGTTAACTTAACTCTTCAGTATACATTAAGACCTGAAACTGTAAAGGGATTCTATCCTGAGCTTGCTGATGTAAGTGACAATGGTGGTGTAATTGATTCAGAAGATGTTGCTTTAATCTTACAGAAGGTTAAGGACAGCACATTCAAGTTCCCTGTAGAAGAAGCCGGTAAGGATGCTCCTGTAGTTGAAACTACAACTGAAGCTACAACTGAGGCTCCTACAGAAACAACGACTGATAATTTAGAGCCAATTAATGTATTTGTAATCGGTGATTCTACAGCTTGCCATTATGCAGATACTCAAGATGCAGGTTTATATATTAAGAGAGTAGGTTATGGTGATGGTTTTGTAAATTATTTAAGCGATAAGGCTACAGTTGTAAACCTTGCTTTATCAGGCAGATCATCTAAGGATTTTGTAACCTATCCCGAATACCAGACTTTACTTTCAAGTATGAAGACCGGTGACTATGTATTAATCGGTTTTGGTCATAATGATGAAAAGATTAGTGAAGCTGCAAGAGGTACAACTCCCGGCGGCACTAAGGAAACAGAAGGTTCTTTCAAAAATTCTGTATATGTAAATTATATTCAGCCTATTCAGGCAGCAGGTGCTACTCCAATTCTTGTAACTCCTATTGTTAGAAGAACAGATTCAGGTACTTGGTCTGACAATCAGCTCCATAAGGCTAACGGCGGTGACTATGCTCAGGATATGATTGATTTAGGTGCTGAACTTGGTTTAACTGTTGTTAATGCAACTCAGTTAACTAAGGATTTATACGATACATTAACTCCAACAGGAAGTGTTAAACTTCATTCTTGGGGTACATCTAAGTATACAAGTGTAGATAACACTCATTTAAATAACTACGGTGCTATGTATGTTGCATACTTAATTTCTGAAAATATTAAGGCATCAGACAGCGGTTTGGCTAAGTATGTTAAGGATGGCAATGTGGCTCCTACAGAGGCTGACATTAACTATAATCCTGATTATGTTGAACCAAGTGATGAAGATCCTACAGACTTAACAAGTCAGTTATGGAAAACAACTTCTCCATGGTACGGTTCTGCATTTGGTAACTTAGGCGGTACTGCTAAGTTATTTAATACTGATACTACTACCGGTGAAATTATTTTACCGCCTACAGTTGCTCAGGCTGTTGAGGGTATTGATAACTTCAAGATTCAGGAAAATGCTGATGGTTCTGTTAACATTAGAGCCGGAGTTCCTGAACAGGAATTAGCTTATGGTAAAATTGAGGGCAATGGTAAGACTGATGGTTTAATTATGTATTATCAGCCAATAAGTGCAAAGGGTAATTTTGAAATCAGTGGTACTATTACTGTAAATGGTTACCTCAAGCACAGTCAGGTAGCATTTGGTGCAATTATTTCTGATAATATGAAGGTTGATACCAATGTTAGTGAAAACTACAAGTATGTTGCTTGTGGTCCTTTCAGAGTATCTGATGTAGGTGCTGTAAATAAAGATACAAACGAAGTTATTAATGGTGTTACTTCTTATGCAAGAGTAGATGGTCAGTTAGAGTTAGGTCCTCGTGATTTAACTAAAGATCTTGCTCCGGGTACTCAAATTCAGGTATCAATTAAGAAGATTGGTAATAAGTTTACTTGTACATATAATGGTACTTCTGTTCAGGAGTATACAGTAGATATGGAAGGCGATGCTTATGCCGGTTTCTTTGCTGCAAGATGTGCTGATATTACTGTATCAAACATTGTTTATAACAATGAGGTTGTTGAATAATTTAACCGACTTAATAAGTCCCCTGCCTCTTAGGCAGAGGGTACTTATTATTGTATTCAGTGGGAGTACAAGCTCCCGCTGAATACAAAGGCATCTTAGATGCCGTCGGTTATGAGTGCGTAGCGTAAGCGGAGTACGAATATCATTGACCCGACAGAGATATATAATGTTATTTAAGTATATTTTACAAATATATTGACTGTTAAACTAAATATTTCAATATAAATATGAAAGCCACTCCTTCGGGAGTGGCTTTTGTGTTGTTGGATTTATATAATAAAAAATAAAAAAAAGGCACCAATTGGCGCCATAAAATAAAAATTTATATATACTCTCTGTTTTTTCTATACTGCATTGGTGAAATACCCTTGCTTTTCTTAAAAACATCTCCAAAATAATTGCTGTCATTAAATCCGGATTCATATGCAATTTCGGTAACAGAAAGCTTTGTTTCAAGCAGCAGCTCACAAGCCTTTTTAATTCTTAAATTAAGCAAATATTCCTTAAATCCGAAGCCTGTTACTTCCTTAAATTTTTTTGAAAAATATGTACTGCTCATATTTACATATTGGGCAGCATCGGCAAGGGTTATGTTTTTATTAAAATTTTCCGCAATATATCCTGCGGCAGTCTGAATATTTTCATCACAGCTGTTAAGGCTTATGGAATTATTAAATATATTAATTTTTTTGCTGTTACTTGCAAAATGCCTTTTATACCTTATTAAAAAGATCATAAGTTCATTTAGATAACACTCCATAAGTGCATGAGAAAACTCATCTATATTTTTATATTCATTATAAAGTTGAGATATTAAGCCTTCCACATATTCACGGCGCTGAACAGGTATTGAAAATACTTTTTGCTTAAAACATTCTTCAATCTCTTCTTTTCCAAATCTTTCAATAATCTCTGAAATATGCTTGTCGTCAAATAGTATATAAGCCCTTTCATTTATTTTATCGGAACTATAGGCAGTTTTATGCATAACATTTTTATCCAAAAGCACAAGATCACCTTTTGAAATATTGTAAATTTCTTTTTCTATAAAAAACTTTCTGGTGCCTGCAATAAGGTAATATATTTCATAAACAGGATGAAAATGTGCATTTTTCATCTGATAAAATTTACCCTGTCTGTCAGTTCCGACTTCAATTTCAGTGTCGCCTATTCTTCCCATATCAATACCACCTTAAAAAATCTGTAATTTAATTATATCACACAAACTATTAGAGGTAAATACATTTTTCTTGTTGTAAAATTTATGTATAATAATGGGAGGATAATCAAATGATTAAACTAAGATTTGAAAAAATATATTCAACAGACAGAATTAAGGAAAATTGTTATATAGGTCTGCCTTTTAAAAAAGGTGAACTTAATAATAATTTTAATGCAGAAACAGATGTAATGATAACGGATAATGAGGGAAAAGAGTATGCTTCCTCAGCAAGCCCTCTTGCCTATTGGGAGGACGGCAGTGTAAAGTGGCTTTTTACTCGCTTTGAGGCGGATATTTTGGCAAATAAGGAGGCAGAATACTATCTTTATACAAATAAACGCCATATAAAAAATTATACAGATGGCAGAGTAGTATATAAAGAAAATATTGCAGATACGGGTGTAATAAGGGCTAAGCTCAGTACAGGTAAAAGGATTTTTGATTATATTGAATATAATGGAATAAAATATAAAAATGCTGTTAAGCTGCCTGTTTTAAGTGACAAAAATGGCAATACATATACTCCTGAAATTGAGAAGTGGGAAACAGTTGAAGAAAGTCCCCTTACTTTAATAATCAATGCAAAGGGCTATCATAAATTAGAGGGTAAAAATATTTATGCCTTTGAAATAAAGCTTACATTTAACAGAAATAAGTCAGATTTTGAAATGGCTTACAGACTTTTTAACACAACTGATGAAAGACTTAATATTAAAAGTCTTGTTGTGACTACTGAAATTGAGGGTAATAAGTGTACAACAGGAATATCAAATTATAAAACCAAATTTACTGAAAGCAAGGGTGATGAAATTTTTACTTATGTAGATGGAGAAATGCTTAAATATGAGTCAAATGAGCATAATTCAGAGGTATTTTACGGTACGTTTTTTGGTGATTTAACAGGTGAAAAAATGGGTATAGCTGCCGCTGTGTATCAGGCACAGCAGAATTTCCCCAAGGCTGTGAGGGTTGCTGATGGCAAAATGGAAGTTATGCTTGTCCCCGAGGGTATAGGTAATGTAAAAATGGAAACAGGTATGGCAAGAGAACAAAGGGTAATGTATTATTTCCATAGTTCCGATGAAAATATGCAAAGTATAAATAACCGTACAATTATCTATCAAATGCCCGATAAGCCTATGGTAAGCCCTGATGTGTTTAAAAATGCAGGAGTATTCCCGGATGTATTTGCAGAGGTCTATAATTACGATATTGAGCTGTTTTTGATGTCTAAAGCTGATGAACATTCAAGAGCCTATGGTATGATGAACTGGGGGGATTCTCCTGATATGGGCTATACGGCACAGGGAAGAGGTAAGGGGGCACTTGTGTGGACAAATAATGAGTATGATTTTCCTCATGCATGTGCTCTACAGTATGCAAGAACAGGTACAAGGAGATTTCTTGACTATGTTTTGGTAGCGGCACAGCATTGGATGGATGTTGATGTATGTCATTACAGCAGTGACCCCCTTATTTATGGAGGTCAGTATGAGCATTGCCACGGTCATATTTTAGGCAAGCATATTGCCTGCTCCCATGAATGGGTTGAAGGTCTTTTGGACTATTATCACTTTACGGGTAATAAGGAGGCTTATAACACTGCCATAGGTATTGGTGAAAATATACTAAGACTTCTTGAAACGCCTATGTTCAATAATGTGGGAGAGGCAAATGCAAGGGAAACAGGCTGGGCACTTCGTTCCCTTACTGCTCTTTATATAGAAACAAATGACGAAAAGTGGCTTAAAAAATGTGATTGGATAGTAGGTCATTTTGAGGAATGGGAAAATAAATACGGACTTTGGCTTGCTCCATACACAGATAATACTGCAATAAGGGTAGTGTTTATGATAAGCGTTGCTGTTGGCAGTCTTATGCGTTATTACAGAGTGCACCCCCAAGAAAAAATTAAGGCTATGATTTTAAGAGCTGTTAAGGACCTTTGTGACAATGCAAGACTTGAAAATGGTCTTTTCTATTATAAAGAACTTCCAAGCCTTAAAAGACTTGGCAATAATCCACTTATACTTGAGGCGCTTACTATTGCATATGAGTTAAGCGGTGATGTGGAATATATTAAGGTAGGTATTCCTACACTTAAATATGTTATGAGCTATAAGGCCGCAGGACTGAGCTTTAATAAGAGAATTGAAGAAGATAGCCTTATACAAGGTGCTATGGGCACAAAGAGCTTTGCACAGCTTATGATCCCTGTTACTGTGTTTTATGTTGCGGCAGATAGGCTTGGCTTGTTAAATTAATATTTAGCAGATTAGTTACTCTATAAATTAATATGTATAGCCGTGCTAAACAAACGTGAGAACCTTGCCATTTAGGCAAGAACCTCACGCAAATTCAAAAGCTGCCAATTTTGCTTGGTGCAAAAACGATTTTTTATTATAGAATAAGGAAAAATCACGTTTTTGCACAGCATCGCAGTCGTTGTCTGTTATATTATTAAAAAATAATATAACAGACAAACTTTGTGCGACCGCAAAAT
>DBGCRA010000066.1:0-21581 GCA_048359195.1 Candidatus Gallispira sp. | reverse complement strand
ATTTTGCGGTCGCACAAAGTTTGTCTGTTATATTATTTTTTAATAATATAACAGACAACGACTGCGATGCTGTGCAAAAACGTGATTTTTCCTTATTCTATAATAAAAAATCGTTTTTGTGCCAAGCAAAATTGGTAGCTTTTGAATTTGCGTGAGGTTCTTGCCTAAATGGCAAGGTTCTCACGTTTGTTTAGCACGGCTATACATATTAATTTGTAGAGTAACTAATCGGCTAAACTCTAATTTACATTTTTATCAAGCTAAAAATTTTATAAATATCAACACATTTAATACTTTTAAATTTTCTTATTTTACCGGTAGTTGCAATATATTTGTAAACAGATAATTCTTCAAATTCTTCTTTTACTGCAAAGTACTTAACTCTGCTTCCTTTAAGCTCTTCAGCTAATTCCAAAATTTCAGATACTTCATAAACATTCATAATAAAAACCTCCAAATCATCATATATATTTATATGTTACTCCATTATGGAGTAAAAGTCAATACTCCAATTTGTTCTATGATAATTTCACTGTGAGGTGATTTATTTGATATATCAAAAAATACGAGATTTAAGAGAAGACAATGATTTATCCCAAAGTTATATAGGAAAGATACTTAATGTGGATCAAAGAACATATTCAAGCTATGAAAGAGGAAGCAGAGCAATATCCGTTGAAGCACTTTCCAAGCTTGCAGATTTTTATGGCACAAGTGTTGACTATTTAATAGGAAGAACCAACATTAAAAAGCCTTATCCCAAACCTTAATAATATTATAATCTTGCCTTAATTTTTTCTTCCAAATTATGTGTTATTATATATTTGTAACATAAATAGAGAATAAATAACAACATTCCTTAGTATAATGTAGTAACTGCTTTCAGGGTGGATATATGAAAATTACTCGAAACAAAATACTGACTGCATTATACTGTGCCATAATATTTATTGGCATAGGCAAAACATATTATGATGAAAATATCGCTGTATCCTCTATGCCTGTGAATAAGCGATGTATCGTTATAGACGCAGGTCACGGCGGCTTTGACCCCGGAAAGGTAGCATCCGACGGTGTCACGGAAAAGACAATTAATCTTTCCATTGCTCAAAAGCTGTCGGCCTTCCTTGAACAGGGCGGTGCAGTCATACAGACCACAAGAGTTGAAGATTCCTCTCTTTCCGAAAATAAAAGACAGGACTTAAAAAGCAGAGCTGATATTGCCAACAGCGGCAACGCTGATCTTTTTATAAGTATTCATCAGAATTCTTTTCCAAACGGAAATGCAAAAGGTGCACAGGTGTTTTATTACAAAGGTTCCGAGGAAGGAAAAAGACTTGCATCATTGATTCAGGCAAGACTTAAGGAAGTGGTGGATATTGACAATGATAGGGTTGCAAAAGCAAATAACAACTATTATGTACTTAAACAGATTAAAATACCAAGCGTAATTGTGGAATGTGGCTTTTTAAGCAACAGCGTCGAGCACGATAAGCTAATGAGTGATGAATACCGGGAGAAGCTTGCATGGGCAATTTATATGGGTATTTTAGATTATTTCAGCGAGGGTGTTGCATAAAAATTCCTATCCAAACGAAAATATGGATGTTGATATAGATTTCCTCCTTCATTATTATTTGCAAAATAAAAAAGTGCCTTCCGGCACTTTTTTATTTTCTAAAAATTCATAACAATATAAGGTATTGCGTAAGCAATAAAGCTCATTATGGCTGCTGCCATCAATATACCCAAAAATACTGCAGGTACAGCCTTTCTCAGCTTAATTCTCAAAAGTGACGCAATTAATGAACCGGTCCATGCACCTGTTCCCGGCAAAGGTATACCTACAAAAAGGAGTATGCCTAAAAATTCATACTTTTGAATTTTATCACTTTTACCCATGGCTCTGTTTTCAAGCTTTAAAACAATACCTCGTGTAAACCTAAAGCTCTTTAACCATTCAAAAATTTTGTTTATAAACAAAAGTATAAAAGGAATAGGAATAATATTGCCTATTATACATAAAATCAATGCTCTTACATAAGGCACACCTAAAACACTCGCCGCAATCATACCGCCTCTAAGCTCCAAAATAGGTATCATTGAAATAATAAAAATTGTCAAATCCTTATTAAGTCCATTAAGGAGATTAAGCATAAAATCAATTAAACCTTCCATAAAGTCCTCCTATATACGATTAATCTTTTCCAAAAAGCCAATAAGCCTTGTTCCTGCAGGCATCATTTTTAAATCCTCTCTCTTAAAGCCCTTAACAAGTATCATTGCAATGAAATAAACTATCATTGCAATAAGTATTGCCGCCAATGTGGCAAATGTATTGCTTGGCACAAGGAAGTAAATTCCCCTGTAGGCTGCAACAGCACCTACACTCATACACAGGGCAGAAAAGCCGGGCTTTAAAAGCATACCTGTGTAATCAGGCTTAACACCTGTAGCCTTAACCAAAGCTCTGAAATTAAGTATACTACATACTATGTAGCAGACAGTTGTACTTATAACCGCACCTATAATATTTATCTGAGGTATTGCTATAAGAACATAGTTTACGGGAATCTTTACAAGAGCACCCCAAAGGGCATTAAAAGCAGGAGTTTTAACCTTGCCTATCCCCTGCAAAACACCTGTTGAAATTTGACTTAATGCAAGGAAAATTACACTGATTGAGCCTACTGTAATCAGTGAACCTCCCTCTGCATATTTAGGGAAAAGCATAGCAAGTATTGGTGTTCCCAATGCTCCCAAACCGCCTGCAGCAGGAATGGAAATCATCATTGTTACTCTAAGTGCCGTGTCTACCTTTGACTGAACAATATCGTGTTCCCTTCTTGCCATACTTGCCGCAATACTTGGTATAACTGCAGTTGCAATGGCTGTTGAAATGGCAACAGGCATTGTAGAAAGTGTAACATATTTGCCATTAAGCTGACCATAAAGCTTGACAATAGTATTATGGTCAAAGCCTGCTGCCGCAAGTCTTGAATTAACCATAACCATATCCACAAAATTAGTCATTGAAAAAATAGCCGTACCTGTAATAACAGGGACTGCAATTTTAACTAAATTAGCAACTATTTCTCCACTGCCCTCAATTCTGTAATTCTTCTTATCCTGTGCAAAAATTTCATTTCTCTTTTTAATGGTCCTTACATAAAAAGCCATAAGAATAATAAGACCAGAAAAAGCGCCTATGCCGGTACCTGCCGTGCCTCCCGCCGCACCAAACTCAACACCGTATTTAATCAATATCCAAGCAAAATAAACACTGAATACAGCATTAAAAACCTGCTCTATAATCTGGGACAAGGCTGTAGGCACAGTAGTCTGAAAGCCTTGAAAATATCCTCTGTACACGGCCATAACACCTACAATAAATATGGTAGGCGAAAGGGTGTAAAGACACCATACGCTTGGATACCATAAATTATCCGTATTGCCTGTTGCAATACAGTAACGTTGAAAAATATATGTTCCAACAGCCATAAGTATTGCAAAAAGCAGGCTTAAACCTCCTGATGCAAGCATGGAAACTCTGAATATTTTTCTTGCATTGCCATATTCCTCAAGAGCAAGCTTTTCTGCTATCATTCTGGATATGGCAACAGGAAGACCTGCTGAACTCATAATAAGAAAGAAGTTATAAATATTGTAGCCTGCGGCATAAATGCCGTTGCCCTCATCACCAATCATATTGGTAAGAGGAAGTCTGTACAAAAAGCCTATAAATCTTACAACAAGTCCTGCACCTGCAAGTATTGCCGCCATTTTAACAAAAGAGCCGCCTAATAAATTGTTGTTTTTTTCATTAGTCCCCATTTCATCACCTTTATCTGTAGTCATTAAAGGGAGAGCTTTGCTCTCCCTTATTTCTTAGTTATTTCTTGCAGCCTTTCTTCTTTCAACAGGGTCAAGAATTCTCTTTCTGATTCTTAATGATTCAGGAGTTACCTCTACAAGCTCATCATCAGAAATAAAGTCAATACATTGTTCAAGACTCATTACAATATGAGGTGTAAGCTTTAATGCATCGTCAGAGCCTGATGCTCTCGTATTGGTAAGCTGCTTTTTCTTACAAACGTTAATAGGCATATCTTCAATTCTTGCATTTCTGCCAACAACCATACCCATATAAACCTTAGTACCCGCGCCTATAAAGAGGTCGCCTCTTTCCTGGGCATTGAAAAGACCGTAAGCAACTGCGTCACCTGTTTCGCTTGCAACAAGTGAACCCTGACTTCTTGAAGGAATGTCCCCCTTAAATGGTTCATAACCGTTAAACTGACTGTTCATAATACCATTACCTCTGGTATCGGTCATAAACTCATTTCTGTAGCCAATTAAACCTCTTGCGGGAATATTAAATTCAACTCTTGTATAGCCTGAATGACTGGGCGCCATATTTACCATTTCGCCCTTACGGATACCAAGCTTTTCAATAACGGAACCTACATATTCTTCAGGCACATCAATAGTAACAAGCTCCATTGGCTCAAGCTTCTTGCCATTTTCATCCTTCTTATAGAGAACCTCAGGTCTTGAAACCTGGAATTCATAGCCTTCTCTTCTCATTGTTTCAATAAGAATTGATAAATGAAGCTCACCTCGACCGCTTACCTTAAAAGCTTCTGCAACATCAGTATCCTCAACTCTTAATGAAACATCGGTATTTAACTCCTTCATAAGTCTGTCCCTAAGATGTCTTGAAGTAACATATTTACCCTCCTGACCTGCAAAAGGAGAATCATTAACATGGAAAGTCATTGAAAGTGTAGGCTCTGAAATCTTATTTACCTCTAAGGCAACAGGATTTTCAACACCTGCAATAGTATCACCAATGTGAATATCAGGCATACCTGAAACAGCAACAATAGAACCTATTGTACTTTCTTTGACCTCTATTCTTTCAAGTCCCTCATACTCATAAAGCTTTGTAACTCTAAGCTTAATAAGCTTTTCAGGGTCGTGATAATTTACAATACAAACCTCATCATTTACCTTAACTGTACCGTGTTCAATTTTGCCGATACCTATTTTACCTACATACTCGTTATAATCAATAGTAGTTACAAGCATCTGTAAGTTAGCATCAGGATCGCCCTGAGGTGCAGGAATATGCTCAACAATAGTGTCAAACAATGGCTTCATATTTTCTGCATTAAGAGCCTCTTCAGGAGTTAAGCCTGCCTTGCCAAGCTTGGCTGATGCAAATACAAAAGGTGAATCAAGCTGCTCATCAGTGGCATCAAGCTCCATAAATAATTCAAGAATTTCATCAACAACTTCTTCAGGTCTTGCCTCAGGTCTGTCAATCTTGTTTACGCATACCACTACAGGCAAACCAAGAGATAACGCATTTCTTAAAACAAACTTAGTCTGTGGCATAGCACCCTCATAAGCATCTACCACAAGTACAACACCGTTTACCATTTTAAGCACACGCTCAACCTCTCCTCCAAAGTCCGCATGACCGGGAGTATCAACAATATTAATTTTAGTATGCTCATAGTAAACAGATGTGTTCTTGGAAAGTATAGTGATACCTCTTTCTCTTTCAATATCACCGCTGTCCATTACTCTTTCTCTGACAACCTGGTTTGTTCTGAATGTACCGCTCTGCTTTAAAAGCTCATCAACCAATGTGGTTTTGCCGTGGTCAACATGAGCAATAATAGCTATATTTCTAATATCATCTCTGGTCTGAATCATAATATTTTTTCCACTCTTTCCTTAAAATTTATATTAATAAAAAATAAACATTACCGCATTATTACTATTTTAACACCATTATTTTAATTTATCAAGTGCTGACTATAACTAATTTATCCTTTTGCGGCAGGAAATATATGGACAAAATGACCAAAACAGGTAGTTGGTGATATAAGATTAATTCCACAAAAAAAGATGCTGCAGCAAACAGCATCCCTCAATTCAAACTTCCAATATAATTCTTGCAATATCAACTAACTTTCTGCCTGTATCCATACTTTTTTTCTGCATATATCTGTGAGCCTGTGCTTCACTCATGGAATACATATCAATAAGCAAATTTTTAGCTCTTGTTATAAGCTTTTCTTCATCCTGATTTTTATGTAAGGTTGGCTTATACTTTGTATCCATGGTCATAAGCATTTCAACGGAACAAATCAAATCGTTTTTCTGCAAAGGCATAGAAAGCTTAAACACCCTGTCGTCATGGAAATCATCAATCTGTACCTTACTGCCTACTACAACCAAATTAAATTCCTCAGGAATATCATCAATTATACTTTCATTTCTTATACCGTCAAAAACACAGCCTGTAATTATAATGCCGCCATTATAATAGTGCAGCGAATTCATAAGCTCTGTTGATGATTTAGAAATAGCTACCACATTATTACCGTTAGCAATTAATATCTTGGCTATACTAACAGCAGTTTTTCTATTGTCAAATGCAATAAAAATATTGTTGTTCATAATCATTTCCCCTTTTAATGCTTTAATAATTTTAGCATAAATGCTTTCATTTTACAACAAAAAATTTTCATTTATTAAAATATCTACAGGACAATTATATTTTTCATTACAAGAGCTTATAACCACAAAAAAAAGGTATCCTGCAAAGCAGAATACCCCTCCGAATTTATATAACTAAATTAATATACTGTTAAGTAGTTGTCAAGCTCCCACTGGCTAACAAACATTCTAAATGAATCCCATTCAGCCATCTTGGAAGTATAGAATGCTTTATAAGCATGCTCACCAAGAACTTCCTTAACAAGTCCGTCCTCTTCCATAACCTTAAGAGCTTCATATAAGTTACCGGGCAAACTCTTAACACCAAGAGCTTTTCTTTCCTCAGGAGTTGACTTAAATAAGTTAATATCAACACTCTCAGGAGCCGGTAAGTTATTCTTGATACCGTCAAGACCTGCAGCTAAGCAGCAAGCTAAGCAAAGGTATGGGTTAGTAGATGGGTCAGGACTTCTTAACTCAACTCTTGTACCTGCACCTCTTGAAGCAGGAATTCTGATAATATCAGTTCTGTTAGATGCTGACCAAGCAATATAGCAAGGAGCCTCATAACCCGGAACCAATCTCTTGTAAGAATTTACAAGTGGGTTAGTAACAGCAGTGATACCTGCAACGTGCTTTAATACACCTGCAATAAAGCTGTAAGCTGTATCAGATAACTGTAATTCAGTTGTTGGATCAAAGAAAGCATTCTTACCATCCTTAAATAAAGACATATTAGTATGCATACCTGAGCCATTGATACCAAAAATTGGCTTTGGAATAAATGTTGCATGTAAGCCGTACTTTCTGGCCATAGTCTTTACAACTAATCTGAAAGTAACTACATTATCCGCAGTAGTTAAAGCATCAGCATACTTGAAATCAATTTCGTGCTGACCCTCAGCAACCTCATGATGAGAAGCCTCAATTTCAAAGCCCATCTTCTCAAGAGTTAAACAAATATCTCTTCTTGCATCAGTACCTGCATCAATAGGGTCAAGGTCAAAATAACCTGCCTCATCATTAGTATCGGTAGTTGGTCTGCCATCCTCATCAGTCTTGAATAAGAAGAACTCGCACTCATTACCTACATTAAAAGTATAACCTAACTTTTCAGCCTCAGCCATCTGTCTTTTTAAGATACCTCTGGGGTCACCTTCAAAAGGATTCTCATTTTTGCTGTCATATACATCACAAATAAATCGTGCAACCTTGCCCTTCTGTGGTCTCCAAGGATAGATAACAAAAGTATCAAGATCAGGTCTTAAATACATATCTGACTCTTCAATTCTTGCAAAACCTTCAATAGAAGAACCATCAAACATCATACCATCCTCAAGAACCTTTTCTAACTGAGAACGGGTAACAGCTACATTCTTAGGAATACCTAAAACATCAATAAACTGAAGTCTAATAAATTCTACATCCTGCTCATCACAAATCTGAATAATTTGTTCCTTAGTGTACTTTGCCATTTTTCAAAAATCTCCTTCCAATTTTTAAAATATTGTTCTGCAGCACAAACTGCTTTAGATTGAAAAATAAAAGGGTGTCCGAATACCCAGTATTCAAACACCCTTGTTCTGATACCCATTATACGCACATAACCTTAAATTGTCAACCACAAATTTAAAATTTAAAATTTTTTATATAAATTTGCCAAATTTTTTAGGTCTTATTCAAAAATTTAATATATTTTGTGCAATAACAAGAGCATTTTGAATTTATACTTATCTGTAAAGTATTTCATTTCTCTTAGGACCATTACTTACCATAGAAATTTTTACGTCAATTTCCTTTTCGATAAATTCAACGTAGTCCTTAGCCTCCTTAGGAAGGTCATTATAATCGGTAATACCTCTTATGTCACTCTTCCAGCCCGGTAAAGTTTCATAAACAGGCTTAGCCTTATAAAGTTTATCCGTAGTTAAAAAGTCCTTGTAAACCTTACCCTCATACTCATAGCCCGTACAAATATAGAGAGTATCCATATAGCTTAATACGTCAAGACAAGTCATACAAACCTCTGTTGCACCCTGAATTTCACAGCCATATCTTGTTGCAACCGCATCAAAATAACCCACACGTCTTGGTCTGCCTGTAGTAGCACCAAATTCGCCCTTATCGCCGCCTCTTATTCTCAGCTCGTCAGCCTCTTCGCCGAAAAGCTCACTTACAAAAGGACCTGCACCAACCGCTGATGAATAAGCCTTTGTAATAACAGTAATGTTTTCAATGGCATAAGGCGGAATACCTGCACCAACCGCAGCATAGCCTGCAAGAGTTGATGAACTTGTAACATAAGGATAAATACCATGGTCAGTATCCTTTAATGAACCAAGCTGACCTTCAAAGAGAATATTTTTACCTTCCTTAATTGCATTTCTAAGGAACTTAGAAGTATCTGCAACATAAGGCTTAATAAATTCAGCATATTCACAAAGAGTGTTAAACACCTCTTTATAATCAATAGGCTCCTTGCCATATAAATATTTAAACTGAACATTTACCTTGTCATACATAGTTTCGAGCTTTTCAAGTAAAAAGTCCTTGTCATAAAGCTCCCAAACCTGAATACCAACCTTAGAATACTTATCGGAAAAGAAAGGTGCAATTCCGCTTTTAGTAGAACCAAACTTCTTATCCCCAAGTCTTTCCTCCTCATAAGTGTCCATTAAAACATGGTGAGGCATAAGTACTTGTGCTTTTTCACTTATAAGAAGATTAAACTTAATTCCTGCATCAATAATTGTCTGCATTTCTTCTTTTAAAGAGGCTATATTAAGAGCAACGCCATTAGCAAGAACATTAGTAATATGTTCATGAAAAACACCACTTGGCAGCTGATGTAAAGCAAATCTGCCATACTCATTGATAATGGTATGTCCTGCATTAGCACCCCCCTGAAATCTTACAACAATATCAGACTGGTCTGCACACATATCAGTAATTTTACCCTTACCTTCATCGCCCCAGTTAGCACCAACAATAGCTCTAATCATTTATAAAAACCTCCTTAGACAGTCAATTCCGCATCATCAATAAGACTGTCCTTATTTTCATCAAGAACAGGCTGTACCTGCTCTGTAATATATTCTTCAACCTGCTGAGGAGCACGACCAACAAAGTTCTTTGGCTCAAGTACCTTCTGCAAGTCCTCAAGGCTCATACCAAACATAGGCTCCTTTGCAATTCTCTCAATAAGGTCATTCTTGCCGCCCTGCTGCTTGACAACAGCTGCAGCCTCCATGGAAAGCTCTCTTATTCTCTCGTGAAGCTCCTGTCTGTCACCACCGTTTTTAACAGCATCCATCATAATATTTTCGGTAGCCATAAATGGAAGCTCCTCCATAAGACGTCTTTCAATAACCTTAGGGTAAACAACCAAGCCACCTGAAACATTAATATAAATATTTAAAATTGCATCACAGGCAAGAAAAGCCTCAGGAATAGCAATTCTCTTATTTGCACTGTCATCAAGAGTTCTCTCAAACCACTGAGTAGCAGCGGTAATAGCAGGATTTAAAGCATCCACCATAATATATCTTGCAAGGGAAGCCATTCTTTCACTTCTCATAGGATTTCTCTTATAAGCCATAGCCGATGAACCAATCTGATTTTTTTCAAAGGGTTCTTCCATTTCCTTTAAGTGCTGTAATAATCTCATATCATTTGAAAACTTAGTACAACTCTGTGCAATACCGCTTAAAACATTTACAAATATAGAATCAAGCTTTCTTGTATAGGTCTGACCGCTTACTGCAAATACGCCGCTGTAGCCAAGTTTTTCAGCTACCATTTTGTCAAGCTTTTTAACCTTTTCCGTATCACCCTCAAAAAGCTCCATAAATGAAGCCTGAGTACCTGTAGTACCTTTAGATCCTAAAAGCTTTGCATTTGAAAGGACAAAATCTATCTGTTCCAAATCCATCATTAAGTCCTGAATCCAAAGTGTAGCTCTCTTACCTACAGTAGTGGTCTGTGCCGCCTGAAAATGAGTAAAGCCAAGAGTAGGCATATCCTTATATTCCATAGCAAACTTGGAAAGCTTGTTAATTACAGAAAGAACCTTCTTTCTGATAATCTTCATAGCCTCAACCATAAGTATGACGTCAGTATTATCACCTACAAAGCAGCTTGTAGCACCGAGGTGGATAATTCCCTTAGCCTTGGGACACTGTGTACCGTAAGCATAAACATGAGCCATAACATCGTGACGAACAAGCTTTTCTCTTTCTCTTGCAACTTCATAGTTAATTTCGTCTTTGTGAGCCTTTAACTCATCAATCTGTTCCTGTGTAATATCAAGTCCAAGCTCCTTCTCAGATTCAGCAAGGGCAATCCAAAGCTTTCTCCATGTTTTAAACTTCATATCAGGAGAAAAGATTTCCTTCATTTCCTTGCTTGCGTATCTGGAATTAAGAGGACTTTCGTATTCGTTTTTCATATTCTTTCCTCCAAATCTTAATCCAATAAATGATCTACATCAACAGCATATTTGCCCGTAAAGCAGGCATCACAAAATGTACAGGTACTGTTAGGCGCAATTTTATGCAGATTTTCAACGCTTAAATAATCAAGGCTGTCCGCATCAATAATTTTTGCAGTTTCCTCAACAGTGTGCTGATTTGCAATAAGCTGATCCCTGTTGGGAATATCTGTACCAAAGAAACAAGGCCAAGTAAAAGGCGGAGCAGAAATTCTGACATGAACTTCTTTAGCACCTGCATCTCTTAAAAGCTTAACAATTCTTCCGCTTGTAGTACCTCTTACAATACTGTCATCGACCATAATTACTCTCTTGCCCTCTACGGCACTTTTCAAAACATTAAGTTTAAGCTTAACGGCAATTTCTCTGTCAGCCTGTGTAGGCTTAATAAATGTTCTTGCAATATACTTATTTTTAATAAAACCTGTATCAATAGGAATACCACTGTATTCAGAATAACCCTGAGCAGCAGATAAGCCTGAATCAGGTACACCGATAACTATATCCGCATCTACAGGTGACTGCATAGCAAGGAAAGCACCTGCTCTTTTTCTGCACTCGTGAACAACCTCACCTGCAATAGTACTGTCAGGTCTTGCAAAATAAATGTGCTCAAATATACATAGGCTTGACTTCTGAGTATTACAAAGCTCCGTATCACTTCTCATTTCACCGTTTTCAATTGTAATAATTTCACCCGGCTCCACATCTCTTACAAATTCCGCATCAATAGCATCAAAAGCACAGGTTTCGCTTGAAAACAAAATAGCCTTGTCCCTTTTGCCTATTGAAAGAGGTCTGAATCCCCATGGATCTCTTGCAACAACCATTTTATTTGGACTCATTACAATAAGTGAAAATGCACCCTTTAATCTCTTCATAGCATTCTTGACAGCTTTTTCAATAGAGCCTGATGTAATTCTCTCTCGTGCTATTAAATAAGCAATAATTTCCGTGTCGGCAGTAGTCTGGAAAATAGCACCGTTATGCTCAAGCTCCTTACGGATTTCAGCAGTGTTTGTAATATTTCCGTTGTGACTTATAGCAAGCTGTCCCTTAATATATCTTAAAACAAGAGGCTGCACATTTTCCCTTGCAGATCCTCCTGCTGTGGAATATCTTACATGACCTATAGCCATTCTGCCTTTAAGCTTGCTTAATTTTTCCTCATCAAAAGCTTCATTTACAAGACCAACATCCTTGTAATGATAAATATCCCTGTCCCTGTTTACAGCTATACCGCAGCCCTCCTGACCTCTGTGCTGTAAAGCAACTAATCCGTAGTAGGTAGTGGCAGCAGGATTGCCCTCAGGGTCATATATACCAAAAACACCACATTCTTCGTGAAGTTTAGCCATTTGTTTCTCCTCCAAAAATATATCAACAGTAATTATTTATAAAATTCGGTAAGTCTTCTCCAAACCTCGTGATAAACTTCGCCAAATTCGCCAAGGTCCTGTCTGAATCTGTCCTTGTCCAATTTCTTGTTAGTTTCAGCATCCCAAAGTCTGCAGGTATCCGGACTGATTTCATCAGCAAGTACAATTTCTCCGTCCACTGTCTTACCAAGTTCAATCTTAAAATCAACAAGCTTGATTCCAATGTTAAGGAAAATCTTCTTAAGACATTCATTTACTTTAAATGCCATTTCGGAAATAACAGCAATTTCCTCCTTAGTTACAATACCTAAAGCAATAGCCTGATAATCATTAATAAGGGGATCACCAAGCTCATCATTTTTGTAACTGAATTCAAGAGTAGGAGCAACAAAAGGAGTACCCTCTTTAACGCCATATCTCTTAGAAAAAGAACCTGCTGCAATATTTCTTACAATAACCTCAAGAGGAATAATATCAACCTTTTTTACAAGAGTTTCTCTCGGAGAAATCTCCTCTACCAAATGAGTCTTAACTCCCTCTTTTTCAAGAAGTTTGAAAATAAAGTTAGCCATCTGGTTGTTAATAATACCCTTGCCCTCAAATGAACCCTTTTTAAGACCGTTAAATGCTGTTGCATCATCCTTGTATTCAAAAATACATAATGCAGGGTCATTTGTTGCAAATACCTTCTTTGCTTTGCCTACATAAAGTAAATCAAGCTTTTCCATTTTAATTACCTCACTTAATAAGTTAGTTTAAACATATATTACATACCCTACCGATACCAATAAGCACAGTAAAGCAATTATATTTATATAATAACAGATTTCCATATAATAATCAATCGAATTTTGTAATAAAATTTGTTTGCTAACTTAATAAATCAAATTATTCTTGAATTATTCCCCAATAAAGTATACAATATCATTAAGGCAATTAAAACGCAAAGGAACGATACTATGAGCACATTAACTATAGAGGGCATTGTTGAAAAGGTTACATTTTATAATGCCGAAAACGGATATGCCGTATTTACGGTAACTGAAATTAAAAACCGAGATGATGAGGAAATCACCTGTGTAGGCTACGCTCCTTCAATAAGCCAGGGGGAAAGTGTAAAGGTTACGGGCACAATTGTTACTCATCACTTTTACGGTGAACAAATTAATATAGAAATTTGCGAAAAAACAGAACCTCGTTCAGAGCGTGCCATAGAGCTTTATTTGGCAAGCGGAGTCATAAAAGGTATAGGTCCTAAAATTGCAAAAAAAATTGTAAACAAATTTGGAAGAGATACTCTTTATATAATGGATACCGAGCCCGAACGTCTTGCTGAAATAAAAGGTATAAGCACTGAAAAGGCAATGTCCATAGGTGAAATGTACAGAGAAAAAACAGAGGAAAGACACGCCCTTCTGTTCCTTGGCGAATACGGCATTACTCCGTCATACGCAATAAGGATTTATAAGCGTTATAAAGATAAAACAATAGATATTGTAAGAAAAAATCCTTATGCCCTTGCAGAAGATATATTCGGCATAGGCTTTAAAATTGCAGACAAAATTGCCGAAAACGTGGGAATAGCAAAAGACAGTCCTTTCAGAATAAGAGCAGGTGTTAAGTATATATTAAACGGCGGTGCCAACAATGGGCACGTTTATATGCCTGTTGAAACAGTTATAAACCGGACAGCAGAGCTTTTGCAGATTAACGGAGAAATCATATCAACAGAGCTTACAAGTATGCACATTGAAAATCAGGTATGGATAGAAAGAAAAGAGGATAAAACAAATGTCTATCTCAACTTTTTCTATTATGCAGAGGGCTATGTATCAAGAAAACTTTACGAGCTTAATGACTTGGAATTTAAAGGCATTTATAATTATGAACAGGAAATAGATGCCCTTGAAAACATTGAAAAAATACACTTTGCTCCTCAGCAGAGAGATGCCATACAGTCAGCTATGGAAAACGGCGTACTTGTTATAACCGGCGGTCCCGGTACAGGTAAAACAACAATAATAAATGCCATAATAAAGCTGTGCGAGGCAGAAGGGCTTGAAATAGAGCTTGCTGCACCTACAGGCAGAGCAGCCAAAAGAATGGAAGAAACAACAGGTCATAAGGCACAAACCATACACAGGCTTTTGGGCATAAACTTCTTAAATGAAAATTCCAGAACCCAAACCTTTGAAAAGGATGAAGACAACCCTATTGAAACAGATGTGGTTATAATTGACGAAAGCTCAATGGTGGATATCCTCCTTATGCACTCACTGTTAAAGGCAATATCAATAGGCACAAGACTAATAATAGTAGGCGACAGCAATCAGCTTCCATCAGTGGGACCCGGAAATGTATTGAGGGATATTATAAATTCAGAAGTAATAAAGGTTTGCCGTCTTACTGAAATATTCAGACAGGCACAGGAAAGTGCCATAATTACAAACGCTCATAAAATAAATAAGGGAGAATATCCTAACCTTAAAGAAAAGGATAAAGACTTTTTCTTTATGAGAAGAAATGGTGTTCAGGAGTTAAGCTCTCTTATTGTAAGCCTTGTTTCATCAAGACTGCCCAAATACCTTAACTGTGACCCAATAAGAGATATTCAGGTTCTTACACCTATGCGTAAATCACCTTTGGGCGTAACTGCATTAAATACTCTTTTACAGGAAGCACTTAATCCTCCCTCACCCAATAAAAAAGAAAAGGAATTTAGAGGAATTAAATTCCGTGAGGGTGATAAAGTAATGCAAATTAAAAATAATTATAATGTAGAATGGAAGATAGTTGAAAAAGGCAGAATTACAGAGGACGGCGTAGGTGTGTTTAACGGTGACGAGGGAATAATAACATATATTGACCCTGTAAATGAATATGTCGAAATTTTATTTGAAGATAATAAGGCTGTCCACTATGACTTTACTCAAATGGATGAGGTTGACTTAAGCTATGCTGTCACAATACACAAAAGTCAGGGAAGTGAGTATAAGGCAGTTATTATGCCACTTTTAAACGGTCCTGATATGCTTATGTCAAGAAATCTTTTGTATACCGGTCTTACGAGAGCTAAGGAGCTTGCCGTAATAGCAGGTGCTGAAAATACCGTTTACAGAATGGTGGATAATAACAGAGAAATTAGCAGATACACAAGCCTTTGTGCAAAGCTTAGGGAATTTGCGGAATTTGCAGAAAACAATTAAACAGAATACTACAAGGTTATACTAATTTTAATAGCCGCCCTATGTGAAAAATAGGACGGCTATTTGGTTATTCTCTCCTGTGTTTTAATAACATCACATTTTCAACAAAAAGTCAATATAATTAATTAAATATTATTCTGCTTCTTACAAGCCACAATACAGTTATTCATAAGCATTGCAATGGTCATTGGACCAACACCACCGGGAACAGGAGTTATGTAACCTGCTTTCTTCTCAGCTTCATCAAAGTCCACATCACCGCAAAGCTTGCCGTTATCCATTCTGTTAATACCTACATCTATAACACAAGCACCTTCCTTAACCATATCACCCTTAATAAACTTAGGAATACCAACAGCAGCAACAAGAATATCTGCCTCCTTACAAACTGCCTTAATATCCTTGGTCTTTGAATGGCAGGTAGTAACCGTACCGTTTTCACTTAATAAAAGCATACCAACAGGTTTACCAACAATATTACTTCTTCCAACCACAACACAGTTCTTTCCCGTAATATCAACACCGCTTCTCTTAATAAGCTCAATACAGCCTGCAGGTGTACAAGCCTTTAATGTAGCCTTGCCTATACTTAAAAGACCAACATTGTAAGGGTGAAAACCGTCAACATCCTTTTCAGGCAATATTCTTAAAAGCACCTTATTTTCGTCAATGTGTTCAGGCAATGGTAACTGTACCAAAATACCGTTACACTCCTTATTTGCATTTAACTCATCTATTAAGCTTAAAAGCTCTTCTTCTGTAGTATCCGCACTTAACTCATAGCTAAGTGACTTAATTCCACAATACTCACAAGCCTTTTTCTTATTTCTTACATAAACCTGACTTGCAGGATTTTCACCAACTAAAATTACGGCAAGACAAGGCTCAACGCCCCTTGCCGCAAGAACTGCCGCTTTTTCCCTTACCTCATCCTTAATCTGTAATGATATGGCTTTGCCATTAATAATATTTGCCATTTTTTAATCTCCTTTCAAAAGACAAAGGGACAGTTATTACCCTGTCCCCCATTGAACTTACCTTTTAACCTTTTCAATAAAAGGCTCCTGATTTTCAAGCTTAACATAGCAATAGACATAATCCTTTGTTACATTTAAGAAAATGCCGTTATTGTCATAAACAAGCTTGGTATCCTTACCGTCAAGGTCACTGCTGTAAACCTTGTTATCATTCAAACTTGAATAATAAACTCTGCCGTCATAAACATTTACATCAGCACAAGGCGCTTCCACAACTGTACTTGTAACACCTTTTTCAAGGTCATAGCAGAGAATATAGTTTTCAAAACCCTTACCATTTTTATCAGAATTTGCACTTGTTACGGCATTTGCATAATAAAGCTTGCCGTCATAATAATTAAGATAAGCAGCAGTTACATTGTTGACATCATCAAGAACCTTTGGTGATGAACCGTCAAGATTTGCTCGTGTTACTCTGCCTTTATTACTGTAGTCAACATAAAAAAGTGCGTTATCGGCAATAATAGGATAATAGCACTGGGCATCAACAATTTTTTCAGCATTGGTTCCGTCAGTATTTGCCATATAAATAGCCTGATTATCATCATAATTCACATAATAAATTTTATCGCCGTATACTGTCATATAATAAGCAGCCCGGCTTATTATTTCCGTATTTTCACTGCCATCGGTTTTCATTCTGAAAACGTGGAAGTCACTGTCCTCATGAACATAGTATACATAATCACCAACTACATTTATAAAATAGCTTGTGCCTTCATTAAGCTTAACACCCTCTTTACCTTTAACAGACTTATAAATTGAGAAATTATCCTCATCATTCTGATAATAAACGGTGTCACCCTTTTCACATACACTGCCTATATTGGTAATATTGCCATCACTGTTTCCCATATTTTCAGCTAAATCTTCCCCCTTGCTGCCGCAGCCCGAAAGAGTGATTAAAGCTAAAACAGCAACTGCAATTAAATTTTTTAACTTCATATTATACCCCTTTTAATTTATTTTTTCATTAGAAAAGACCTGTAATGTGACCGTCATTGTCAACATCAATATTTTCAGCGGCAGGCACCTTTGGAAGTCCCGGCATAACCATAACATTGCCTGTAAGAACTACAATAAAGCCTGCACCTGCACTTACTCTTACTTCCTTAACACTTATTTTAAAGCCTTCAGGTCTGCCGAGAAGAGCAGGATTATCACTTAATGAATACTGAGTCTTTGCAATACATACCGGAAGCTTATCATAACCTAAGCCCTCAAGTCTTGCAATTTCCTTCTTAGCCTTAGAATCAATTACTACACCGTCAGCACCGTAAATTTCCTTGGCAATAATATTAATCTTGTTTTCAATAGTGTCATTTTCATCATATAAAACATGGAAATTACTTTCCTTTGTTTCCAGAACTTCAAGTACCTTATTAGCAAGATCGATACCGCCTTCTCCGCCTTTTTCCCATACCTTGGCAATAGCAAAGTCAGCACCCATAGCTTCACACTTACCCTTAATATAGTTTACCTCATCTTCAGTATCTGATACAAAATTATTTAAAGTAACTACAACAGGCACACCAAACTTATGAAGGTTTTCAATATGCTTTTGTAAATTGCAGAAGCCTTTTTTAACCGCCTCTGTATTTGGCGTATTAAGGTCAGTCTTTGGAACACCGCCGTTATATTTCAATGCTCTTACTGTTGCCACAAGAACAACGCAGTCAGGCTTTAAGCCTGCCTTTCTGCACTTAATATCAAAGAACTTTTCAGCGCCCAAGTCAGATCCGAATCCTGCCTCAGTAATTGTGTAATCACTAAGCTCAAGAGCCATTTTAGTAGCCTTAACCGAATTACAGCCATGGGCAATATTAGCAAAAGGACCACCATGAATAATAGCAGGTGTATGCTCAAGAGTCTGAACAAGATTAGGCTTAATGGCATTCTTTAAAAGAGCAGCCATAGCACCTACAGCATTTAAGTCCTTCGGAGTAACGGGCTTGCCGTCATAAGTATAAGCCACAACTATCTTTGAAAGCTTATCCTTTAAGTCCTCAATATCCTCTGCAAGACATACAATAGCCATAATTTCAGAGGCAACAGTAATGGTAAAGCCATCTTCTCTTGTAACACCGTTAAGCTTGCCGCCTACACCAACAATAACCTGCCTTAAAACTCTGTCATTTAAGTCAACAACTCTTTTCCATGTAATACTGTTAGGGTCAATACCCAAAGCATTGCCCTGATGGATATGGTTATCAAGCATAGATGATAACAGATTATTCGCAGTAGTCATAGCATGAATATCACCTGTAAAGTGAAGATTAATATCCTCCATAGGTACAACCTGTGAATAGCCGCCGCCTGCTGCACCGCCCTTAATACCCATACAGGGACCTAAAGAAGGCTCTCTTAAAGCAACAAGGGATTTCTTCCCAAGCTTATTTAAAGCCTGTGAAAGACCAATGGTTACAGTAGTCTTTCCTTCACCTGCAGGTGTAGGATTAATAGCAGTTACAAGAACAAGCTTACCCTTTTTGTTATCTGCATTTTTCTTTAAAATATCATCAGAAAGTTTAGCCTTATACTTGCCGTATAATTCAAGATCATCAGGATTTATACCAAAATTTTCCGCAACCTTAACAATAGGCTCCATTACACATTCCTGAGCAATTTGTATATCACTTTTCATATTAAAGCCTCCCGTCAGAATTTATGTTGATTAACATTTATCCCTATTTTAACCCTATTAAAGAACATTGTCAATATTCAAAACAGAATAAAAATTAACCTTTCAGCAGGCATTTTTATATAAATTTGCAAATTTTATTTAATAACCCCTTACATCCCTCATAAATATCATTATATGTATCGTCAAAATTATCTGTATACCATGGATCAGCAATACTCTGCCCTTTCCTGTCGGTAAAATCCAAAAGAAGACATACCTTGTTTTTAATATCCTTACCTGTTATCCTCTCTATATTTCTTAAATTGTTGCTGTCCATAGCAATAATATAATCATAAGCATCATAATCAGCCTTGGTAAGCCTTATCGCCCTATGGTCACCGCAAGGTATACCCATTTCATAAAGCTTTTTCTTTGTACCTCTGTGAATAGGATTTCCAAGCTCCTCACAGCTTGTAGCCGAGGAATTGATAATAAAATTCCTTTCAATTCCTTTCTTTTTAACCATATTTTTGAATACATATTCCGCCATTGGACTTCTGCATATATTGCCGTGGCAAACAAATAATACTTTTATCATAAACGAAAATCCTCCTGAAATGCTTATATTTGCCCCGATTTGCCGCAGTTTGCCGACTATAAATTTTGCTCTGAGATTGTTAAATTTGTCACAGAATAAGCAAAATGCGGCAAATCGGGGCATATTGAGGACATGAAACGTAGTAAAATCGTAGTAGGAACGATGGTGTTTTACTACTGCGGTAATTCATCACACCATAAGTCATACATATTTTTTCTACTTTTTCCTATTAACACACACCTCTACTACACCAACAGATCTAGTTGCAATATTATTTATATTTTTCATACTTATATCCCACCCAGAACCACATGTGATTTTTTCAAAATATGAATTACCATCTGCTGTTTCTAATATTAGTTCGAATTCCATATGTGGCATTAATTTGTTGATATTCTCCTCATACCACTGACTGTTTAATTCCTCTTCCGAGCATACTTCTCGTTTAACATGGATATATAACTTTTTACACTCATCAATCTTTAAAGCAGTGTTCCCACTTATTAATGCTATCATTTCCCCTCTATTATACGGATCATTTAATGACATATAAAAGAACGCCGATTTAACAAATATTCTTCTAATATCGGTAAAGCCACTATTAATAACATCCAATTCAATCAATGCACTGCTTGTCTCAATTCCACTACGAGGTGTACTTGTATAAAGGATATCCATTAATATGATTTGATTTCTATTAAGTTCAGATAGCTTGCTAAACATATCATTCGCAAGAAATATTTTATATAATTGCGAAGACGAAATATCAAAACAAGGTTTAATTCTATTTTCTTCAATTATCAGAAGTTCATTATTTAATTCGTTGGCCCTTTCTGTTTGGGCAATAGCAATGTATCCTAAAACAACCGTACCCACAAAAGACAAGACATCTCCAAAATACCCAAGCAGGTCTCCAGCCTCCCATTCCGCTTCAATCCAATAGCAATTTGAATGTATCTTAAACAGCACATGCGTAATCAAGAGCGGGCAAAACAAAACAGCAAGAAATAGCATCACTGTTGTCCTTCTATGTGTTCTTATCCATGTCAATAACTTCTTCATTACATTATTCCTTTCTAGACTTCATCATAAAAGCCGTCTGGCTTTGTATAGATTGTATAAAATGTATGTCCTTCCATCATGAGACAGGAAGTCAATCCATTTGCCCCATATTCTGTAACCATTTCATTATCTAAAGTTATTTTCAACATTTTAATTTTCACTTTTTTCATAATAAATGGCATTTCTCTGCAGCCTGTTTTACAGACATATACATAATTTTGCACCTCGCTTCAAGCAATAGTATACCTCATTATCGGAATAATATTTTTTGCTTATCGGAACAATACAAAGGTTCGGGAAAGGTAATTTGACACTCCCCAAACCGCTATTATACAGTCCTAATTTTAAGTTCCTCAACCGTAGTACCCCTATATCCTATTGCACCGATTTGCCGCAGTTTGCCCCGCAACAGCCGCCACCAAACTCGCTTCCCGACGACTGCCGTGACACACAAACATTATTTTTATCATATTTCATACTCCCGCACATTGATTTTTTATTAAATAAAAGTATATCATACCTAAAAATATTTATCAATACAAACTGTAAAACTATGCACGACAAACGCATCAAGTTTCAAAAGTGTTAAGATTTGAAACATTTTAGTTACATATTTAGACTTTTTAATAAAATTAACATATGTTTTTCATATTACAATGTCAATATAGCATAGT
>DBGCRA010000065.1:0-44700 GCA_048359195.1 Candidatus Gallispira sp. | reverse complement strand
AAACCGGCTTATTCTTGGTAGCATTAAATAATGCCCTGAATACAACGCAGGCAACAATACCTATTAAAATTCTTGGTACAAGTGCTATAACAATACTGCAAATATTTCCCGGATAAACAAGGGGCGAAAATAAGAATGAAGTAGCCACAGGTTTAAAAGTATTGTTTAAAAGGCTTGTCAGCCCAAATACAAAACCACAGAAAGCACCTTTTTTATATCCTAAAACAATACCTGATATAATAACAGGAATATGTATAGTAGTTGCATTCATAAAACCAAGGGGAATATAGCCTAAAGGCGTTAAAGCCAGCACTGCAATTATAGCAATAAAAAGTGCCATTTCCACCATACTGCGGGTTTTCTCTCTCTGATTTGTCATAAAAAATCCTCCTTGCTGCTGTTCCTGTTTAATAAAAGGATACAACGCATTAAAATGTTTGATTCTTTTTAATTATAGCTTATATTATGTAAAAATGCAATTATAAATTAATTTGACCCCATAACTTTCCTTATTTTGTATGATATATTTGACTAACCTGTATTTTTACATTATAATTATATGAAAATAATAAATATGGATATAATAAATATAAAAAGGTAGGATAATATGTTATACGAAACTGAAAAAGAAATTGAAAGAGTAATACTTGTAGGTATAGATACAGGGGATAATGAATTTGATGCCGAAAGCTGTCTTGACGAACTTGGAGATTTGGCAAAGACCGCAGGTGCCGAAGTTGTAGGCAGACTTATACAAAAAAGAGAGGCTGTAAACAGAGCAACATATTTAGGCAAAGGCAAAATCGAAGAGCTTAAAAATTATATTGAAATGGTAGACGCAACAGGCATAATTTGTGACGATGATCTTAACCCAAATCAAATAAGAAACCTTGAAAATGCCCTTAATACCAAGGTTATGAACAGAACTCTCCTTATACTTGATATTTTTGCACAAAGAGCAAGCTCAGCAGAAGGTAAGGTTCAGGTAGAGCTTGCACAGCTTAAATATAATCTTGCTCACCTTACAGGACGCGGCAAAGAAATGTCAAGACTTGGCGGCGGTATAGGCACAAGAGGTCCCGGTGAAAAAAAGCTTGAAACCGACAGAAGAAATATAGCCGACAGAATATCTGACCTCAATAAGGAATTAAAAGAAATAGAGAGGCACAGAGGTGTTTTAAGAGAAAAGAGAATGGAAACAGGAGTTCCGGTCATTGCCCTTGTAGGCTACACAAATGCCGGAAAATCCACACTTCTTAACACCCTTACAGGTGCAGGCGTTTTGGCAGAAGATAAACTCTTTGCTACTCTTGATACCACAACAAGGGCTGTAGAAACCGAAAGCGGTGCAAAATACCTTTTTACAGATACGGTAGGCTTTATACAAAAGCTTCCCCATAATCTTATAAAAGCATTCAGAGCAACCCTTGAGGAGGCTAAATTTGCCGATATACTTGTTCACGTTGTAGATGCCTCAAACCCTAAAAGAAGCGAACAAATGAATATTGTATACAAAACCCTTAAAGAGCTTGGTGCCGATGAAAAGCCGGTTATTACCGTATACAATAAAATTGATAAAGAAGGAGTTGAAAAGCCTCTTCTTAAAGATAAAATGTCACTTGAAACAATATCTGTCTCAGCCAAAAATAACCTTAATATTAACACCCTTTTAGAAAAAACAGAGGAAATAATAAAGTCCTTTAAAAAGAGTATTAAGGTAATTATACCTTATGATAAAGGACAGCTTTTATCAATAATTCATGGAAACTGTGAAATAACAGACAGTGAAAACAAAGAAGAAGGATATTACTTTGAAATATATGCTGATGAAGAGGCTGAAAACAGATTAAGAGAGTATATTGTTAAATAAAATCAGGACCGCCTGTCAAACAGGTGGTCCTTAAATATTTCACTCAAATTTCATATAATAAAGAAATACATTTGTAGAATCCTTTGAAACTGTTACATTTCCTGCCGAAACATCTACACTAAGCACACCATTTGATATAGTATAAGATGTACCATTTACCTTGATTTTAGTACCCGGACCTGAAGTAATCAAGGTCAGTTTACCATCATTAGGTGCTGTAAAACTTATATTGGTTTTACTTTCCATCTTAATTGCCTTTGTAAGGCTAAGTCCCTCATAGATAACAGTATCAGCTCCCGATTTTTCATCTGCTTCTACACTAAAAAAGTTATCCGTATTTTCATCTGTCGTATGATTCCATATCTTGGCGGTTTCCTTATAATTTAATACAGCAACTGCATCTAAAATGTTATTTTCGCCGTCATTATTAAAGTCCACTGCGTTTAAATCATACAAAGAAAGGTCTTTTGCAGTTGATGTTATAATTTTTAAAATTGCAGCACAGTCATTAACATCAATATTGCCATCCTTATTTACATCTCCTGCTTTTGTAACATAAGCAGTTGTAGTTTCAGTAGTCTGCTCTGTTGTGGTTACTGTAGTTGAAACGGTAGGCATTGAGCCGTCCTGATATTCAAAAGCACCTGCATCTATATTATCTATTACTCTGTAATTATTGGCAAGATCAGCACAATTTCCCATATATTCTATTACGTCTGAGCTGCCAATATCTATACCATAAGAGCCTGTCTGCAAGCTGTAATCAGCATTAAACACAGGCTGTCCAAAGGTATCACTTCCGCCGGTCTGAGCATTAAATGCTGCAATACCCTCTGCACTTCCTCCTGCAAATTCAAAATAAATTCCATCTTCTCCCAAAGGATTGTAAAATACATTATTGCTGAAATTAACATTCAAAACATAAGCAGAAGGCAAATCTCCGCCAATCATAGGATATTCGGTACTTTCCTTATACACAATATTATTTTTAACGTCAATGCCATCACACTTTACAAAGCAAAGCTCGCCATTCCAACCTCCTTCGCCATCTCCGTTATTTACAATTGTATTGTTATATACCTTTGTATCCTTTACGTAACCTGTAGCCTTTTTGTCATAACCTCCGACTCTTATGCCGCCTGCACTGTTGTTATAAACAAGGTTATTTCTTGCAATAATGTTTTTAACAGGATAATCAGCCTGCAGCTCTTCAGAACCAATTTCTATACCATACATACTGTCATGAATAATATTATTTTCAAGCACAACATCTCTTGCACCGTCTACATAAAGCCCTGCACATTCAGCATAGCTGCATACAGATTTATAAACTTCATTACCTGCCGCAACACAATATCTTGGCTGATCAAGGGCAGGAACAGAGCAGTAGCCTGCATTGCCGTAAAAATCAATACCAATATTTGTGTTTTCATAAACCGTATTATTTATAATATTTACATACTTAGCATTGCCTGTCACGGATACTGATTCACACCAGCCTGTAGTATTGTTATGAACACTGTTATTTTCTATACAAATGTTATTAATTGAGTCCTCTTCTGTTTTTCCCTCGCCATAGCATAAAATTGCATTAGCTTCACCGTTTTCATTTTCTCCCGGCTTTGTGGTGAGAAGATTATGAATATCATTATTTCTTATTATAATATGATTTTCATTGCCGTCCAAAAGTATGCCCTGAGCAATAACAGAGGACAATCCGCCGATTTCAAGACCTTCTATTTTAATATAATCATTGCCGTCAAGATGTAATATTGCACCGTCACTGCCTGCCGTCATAGTAAGATAAGGCTTTTCTCCCGGATAATTTCTCAATGTTATATAATTGTCCTCTGTACCTGATGACTTAAACGTATTAAGAGCAGTATATGTACCTTCTCTCAAATAGATTGTCTGACCTGCCTCAACAATATCAAGTGCTTTCTGCACAGTTTTAAGAGGTGTATCAACCGTTCCCTCATTAGTGTCACTGCCATTTGGTGAAACATAAAGAGCATTATCCGAAACAGTGTCTGTACTTCCCTTTAATATTTCATTAATAAAGGCTTCGTCTCCATAAAGAGTAATTTTGTCCTTTGACATAGGAACGCCGTACTGCACTATAGTATCAGTACCTTCAGACATACCATAGTAAACATTATCTGCCGTTACACCTGTTTGGGCAAATACATTGGTAAATAAAAAAAGTGTTAAAGCTGTAAATAATAAAAATTTCCTTAAAATTTCTTTCATAAATATTTCTCCTTCCATATTTTTCATTATACTACTATTCTTTTAATTTGTATATAAAAATTTAAAATTTATGAGTCAAAGATATTCGTACTCCGCTTACGCTACATAAAATTTAAAAAACTTCGTTTTTTAACATACTCATAACCGACGGCATCCGGGATGCCTTAGTCGGTTAAATTAATGAAAGTCATATACATATTTCACCTGTCAAAAATCTCTTAAATATACCAAATCACAGTATTTATGCTAAATTTCAACGTTTTATAAGCCTTCAGTATAGCTAAAGTCATCGTGTAAGAGGTAAAAAACTACTATATTTTATTAATTTGAAATTTTTAACCATTAATCTTGCATATTCTCTTGACATATATATCTCAAAAAAGGTATAATACCCTTAATGCAAATAAAATTTTTATGTTGAAAAAGCCTTGATTTTTAACAAAGGAGTGATTATATGTCTTTATCAAGCCAATCAACTGAAAAGGGATTGATTGAAGCCAGAGAAAAACTTATTTCTGAATATAACAAACTCAAAGCCTGCAATTTAAGTCTTGATATGTCAAGAGGTAAACCTGCTGCAGCTCAGCTTGATTTGTCAAACGAAATACTTACAATGCCTATTAACTATATTAATTGTGAAGGCAACGATGTAAGAAATTACGGTATTCTTACAGGCATTAAGGAGTGCCGACAGCTTTTTTCACAGCTTTTGGGTATTAAAGCGGATAATATTATTATAGGCGGCAATTCCTCACTTAATTTAATATATGATGCTATTGCCAGATATTATATATTCGGTAAATTAGGTCAAACACCATGGTCTAAACTTGATAAGGTTAAATTCCTCTGTCCTGTGCCCGGTTATGACAGACACTTTGCAATATGTGAGGAGTTTGGCTTTGAAATGATTAATATTCCTATGGACAATAACGGTCCCGATATGGATATGGTTGAAAAGCTTGCTAAAGAAGATGAAAGTATAAAGGGTATTATATGTGTTCCTCTTTATTCCAACCCCGGTGGTATATGCTACAGCGATGAGGTAGTTGAAAGACTTGCCAAGATGGAAACTGCCGCTAAGGATTTTACCATTATATGGGACAATGCTTATGGTGTTCACCATGTTTATAAGGAAGTTGAGCTTGCCAATATATTTGAAATTGCTGAAAAATACGGCAACGATGATAGAATTCTTTATTTCTTTTCTACATCAAAGATTACCTTCCCCGGATCAGGTGTTGCATTAATTGCGTCAGGTGACAAAGCTATTGAAGAAATTAAAAAGCGTTTTGGGGTTATGACAATAGGCTATAATAAAATTAACCAGCTCAGAACCTACGAATTTTTCAAAACTCCTGACGGTATGATGCTTCATATGAAAAAGCTTGGTGCTATGCTTAGGGAAAAGTTTGATGTAGTATTAAACAAACTTGAAGAAGAATTCCAAAACAGCGATTTTCTTACATGGGCAAAGCCTTACGGCGGTTATTTCATATCTGTTGACACACTTCCAAACTGTGCAAAGGAAACTGTAAGATTGGCAAAGGAATGCGGTCTTATACTTACAAATGCAGGCTGTTCTTACCCTTACGGAAATGACCCTAAGGACAGTAATATAAGAATTGCACCTTCATATCCTACAGTTGAGGAACTTGAAAAGGCAATGGACATATTCTGCGTATGCGTTAAGCTTGCGGCAGTAAATGAACTTTTAAAGAAAAATTAATTTAGTAAAAGGAGATTTAAAATGGCAAAATTAAATGAAAACTATTTAAACCTTAAAGAAAGTTATCTTTTCTCTGAAATTGCTAAGAGAGTAAATAATTTTGTAGCTGAAAATCCTGATAAAAGCGTAATAAGACTTGGCATTGGTGATGTTACATTACCTCTCAGCAAGTCAGTTATTAAGGCTTTGCACTCTGCCGTTGACGAAATGGCAGATCCTGCAACATTTAAGGGCTATGGACCTGAACAGGGCTATGATTTCTTAAGAAATGCTATTAAGGATTATTATGGAAGAAACGGTGTTGAAATTGATGCTGATGAAATCTTTGTATCTGACGGTGCAAAATCAGACACGGGAAATATTACAGATCTTTTTGCTGTAGATAACACAGTTCTTGTTCCGGACCCTGTTTACCCTGTATATGTAGATACAAACACTATGAACGGCAGAAACATTATTTATATGGACTCAACACCTGAAAATAACTTCCTTGCAATGCCTGACCCAAGTGTACATGCAGATATTATTTATCTCTGCTCTCCTAACAACCCAACAGGTGCAGCATATAACAAAGAACAGTTAAAGGAATGGGTTGATTATGCTAAGGCTAATGATGCAATTATTCTTTTTGACTCTGCTTATGAATGCTTTATTACCGATGAAACTTTACCAAGAAGTATATTTGCCATTGAAGGTGCCAAGGAATGCTGTATTGAGTTCTGCTCACTTTCCAAAACAGCAGGCTTTACAGGTACAAGATGCGGTTATACTGTAGTTCCTAAAGCTCTTAAATACACAGCATCAAACGGTACTGAAATGTACCCTAACAAAATGTGGAACAGAAGACAGACAACTAAGTTTAACGGTGTTCCATACATTGTTCAGAAAGCTGCTGCTGCCGTATTCAGTGTAGAAGGTATGGAAGAGGCTAAGTCCATGATTAATACCTACAGAGAAAATGCTAAGATTATTGCTGATACTATGGATGATCTTGGAGTTAAGTATTTTGGCGGCGTAAACTCTCCATATATTTGGTTTGAATGCCCGTTTGGTATGTATAGCTGGGATTTCTTTGATAAGATGCTTAATGAAATTCAGGTAGTAGGAACTCCGGGTGCAGGCTTTGGTAAGAATGGTGATAACTATTTCAGACTTACAGCATTTAATAATAAGGAAAATACTGTAGCTGCAATGGAAAGATTTAAGACTTTATTTAAATAATGTATAATTATAAAAGACTGTCCCGGAGGCAGTCTTTTTGTTAGTTTAAAGTAATATAAATTAGTGTTTATATTGCTAACGGCTTAAACGGACGACCGATGGCTGGTCGCAAAACGCATCGTGTTTTGCGACCAGCCATTGCATGTCCGCTATACTTAGCCATAGAGATTAGCTAACATCTATTTACAACGCTAAACAGTAATTTAATAGTACAGCCTCGCCTCTATCTCCTTAACAATATCCCTTAATTTTTTCTCTCCGCAGTCAACTTCAACATCGGCATATTTTTCATAAAGGGGCACTCTCTCGTCATACAAATCCTTTAATGTCTGACCCTCTTTAATTGTAACACCTCTCTTGCTTAAATCACCAAGTCGGTTTTCAATTTCCTTATAGCTTTGCTTTAAATAGACAATTTTGCCTGTTTTTGCAAAATGCTCCATAGCCTCTTTTCCATACACAGCACTTCCTCCTGTTGCTATAACCGAATTTGATGTATTAATAGAGGCATTTATTTTATTTTCAATTTTTCTGAAACCCTCATCACCAACATCGGAAATAATTTCGTGAAGAAGTCGACCCTCTTTTTCCTGTATAACAATATCAGAATCTATAAATTTATAACCAAGACTTTTTGCAAGAACAACGCCTATTGTACTCTTTCCTGCCCCGGGCATACCTATTAAAACTATATTATTCATATAATCACCTTAAATCTTTTTTAAATTAGCAAATTTACTCATAAGTTTTTTTGTGCCTGCATTGACAAAATCTACGGTAATTTCATAATCCGCCCCGGCAGGAGTCATATCCTTAACCTGACCTATTCCAAATTTAATATGCTTAACATTATCCCCAACAGTAAAATCAAGAGATACATTTTTAGGCTCAGGCATTTTATATGGATTTACAACCCTTTTAGCAGGATTATACTGTACAGGCTGTTCAAAGCCAAAGCCTCCTTCTGCCTTTTTAACCGTAAGACCATCCTCACTTCGTTCTATAAACTTTGAAGGAATCTCCTTTAAAAACCTGGATGGCATATTATAAACTCTCTGACCATGCTGAAGTCTGTTCTTAGCCGCAGTTAAATAAAGCTCTCTCTTTGCTCTTGTAATACCAACATAGCAAAGACGTCTTTCCTCCTCCATTTCCATACCGGTGCCGTCCTGCATAGCTCTAAATCCCGGGAAAATACTTTCCTCAAAGCCTGCTATAAAAACGGTGTCAAACTCCAAGCCCTTTGATGAATGAAGTGTCATAAGCACAACCGTGTCGTCACCCTCTGTATAGCCGTCAACATCAGCCACAAGAGCAACCTCTTCAAGAAACTGTGCAAGGTCTGCATCCTCATTATTTTCCTCAAATTCGGCAGCTTTATTTATAAGCTCCCCTATATTTTCAAGTCTGCCTCTTGATTCGTCAGTATTAATTGCCTCAAGCTCTGCTTTATATCCTGTTTCATCTATAATCTTTTCAATTAATTCAGACACAGGCAGCTCCTCTGCATCAATATTAAAGTCATTTAAAAGCTCTACAAATTTTACAAGAGATGACTTTGCTCTTGATGTAAGGCTGTCTATATTTTCACTTCCGCAAAGTGCCATATAAAAACTCAAATGGTTTTCAGCAGCATATTCTGAAATTTTGCCAACAGTAGTATCACCGATTGAACGCTTTGGAACATTTATTATTCTCTTTATGGCAATATCATCATTGGGATTATTAAGTACCTTTAAATAGCACATAATATCCTTAATTTCCTTTCTGTCATAAAATCGTGTACCGCCGAAAAGTCTGTAGGGTATACTGTCCTTTACAAGCTGTTCTTCTATTACTCTTGAAAGAGCATTATTTCTATATAAAATAGCATAATCACTGTATTTTCTGCCTTCTGTAATCCCCTTGTCAATGGTTTTGCAAATAAAGTTTGCCTCATCTCTGTCACCTGAAGAATTGTGGAATTTAAGCTTTGCACCCTCCCCCCGGTCAGTCCAGAGAGCCTTTGCCTTTCTTGTTCTGTTGTTTTTAATTACAGCATTTGCTGACTCAAGTATAAGACCTGTTGAACGGTAATTCTGCTCAAGCTTAATAACTACAGTATTTTTAAAATCCTTTTCAAAATCAAGAATATTCTTAATATCTGCACCTCTCCAGCCATATATACTCTGATCATCATCACCCACAACGCAAAGATTGTTATATTTAGAGGCAAGAAGCTTTACAAGCTGATACTGAGCACCATTGGTATCCTGATACTCGTCAACCATTATGTATCTGAATCTTTCCTGATACTTGTCCAGTATATCAGGTCTTTTATTAAAAAGCTCAACTGTTTTAAAAATAAGGTCATCAAAATCAAGAGCATTATTTTCCTTTAATCTCTCCTGATAAATTGCATAAATATCGGCAACCTTTCTCATTCTGAAATCCCTTTCGACTTCTTTCATAAAGTCCTCCGGAGAGTGCATCCGATCCTTTTGACCGCCAATCTGAGAAATAACCATTTTAGGCGGATAAACCTTATCGCTTATATTGTGTTCCTTTAAAATATCCTTTATAAGTCTTTCGCTGTCATCAGCATCATATATGGAAAATTTATTGCTGTAGCCGATTTTATCAATTTCTCTCCTTAAAATCCTCACACAGGTAGAATGAAATGTACTTACCCATACTTCGTCCCCCCGGGGAGTAATAGCCGCAACTCTCTCCTTCATTTCTCTTGCTGCCTTATTTGTAAATGTAATGGCAAGAATATTCCATGGCTTAACTCCATTTTCAATTAAATAGGCAATTCTGTGAGTCAAAACTCTTGTTTTGCCTGAACCTGCACCTGCTAACAATAAAAGAGGTCCTTCTGTAGTAAGGACCGCCTGTCTTTGCATATCATTTAAAGTCTTAAGCTTATCTTCAATACTCATTTACTTACTCTCCAATCGTTTTAATACAATATTATATCCGCCGTCACCATAATTAAGGCAGCGGTTTACCCTGCTTATTGTAGCTGTAGAGGCACCTGTTGCAGTTACTATTGCCTGATAGGTTTCCCCTGCTTTAAGCATTTTGGCAACTGCAAGTCTCTGCGCTATTGACTGCATCTCCTTTATAGTACAAATATCCTCAAAAAACTTATAGCAATCCTCCATATTTTCAAGTGTGAGTATTGCTTCAAACAAATCCTTTATTTCCTTGTCATTTGCAATTTTATCTATCATATTTCCACCTCAAAAGCTTTTGTTGGTAACACAATGATTATACCACTTTAGCCCGTGAAAGTAAACAGAAAATTTACATATAAAAAAGCGCAGTTCAAAGCCTGCGCACTTACAATATTCAATCTCCAAATGAAATACCAACTTTTCTGGCTGCCTTTATTACCTGATCATCAGCAGGTACAGTTTTAAGTTTGCCTGCTACCTCACTTAAAGGCACTGCAACTACCTCATCATTTTTCATACCTACCATATAGCCAAACTTCTTAGTCTTTATAAGCCCTGCCGCAAAAGCACCAAAGCGTGTGCACAGAACTCTGTCATAAGGATTGGGAGCTCCGCCGCGCTGAACGTGTCCGGGCACTGCAACTCTCACCTCATGATTGGTTATAGCCATTATCTCATCAGCAACTCTATAGGCAATAGAAGGCTGTTTCATATTTTCTCTGTATGCCTTAAATTCTTTTTTGTTCATTTTGCTTTCAGCCACGGAAATTGCACCCTCTGCAACCGCAACTATAGAAAATCCTTTATTGTTTGCCGTTCTCCTTTCAATTTCTTTTTTAACTTTGTTAATATCATAAGGAATTTCAGGAATAAGGATAATATCTGCACCGCCTGCAATACCTGAATAAAGTGTAAGCCAGCCTGCCTTATGCCCCATTATTTCAACAACAAATATTCTTCCGTGAGATGTGGCAGTTGTATGAATTCTGTCAATAACATCGGTTGCAACATCAATGGCTGAATTAAAACCAAATGTTACGTCAGTTCCCCAAAGGTCATTGTCAATAGTTTTGGGAAGTGTAACAACATTAAGACCTTCTTCTCTTAAAAGGTTTGCTGTCTTATGAGTACCGTTACCGCCTAAAATTACAAGACAGTCAAGGTTAAGTTTTTTATATGTTTCTTTCATAGCCTTAACCTTATCAACGCCATTTTCTTCAATAACCTGCATTTTCTTAAAAGGTTGTCTAGATGTTCCTAAAATTGTGCCGCCTAATGTAAGTATACCTGAAAAATCTTCCTTTTTAAGCTTTCTGTATTTACCTTCAATAAGCCCCTTATAACCGTCAAGTATACCATATATTGTTACATCGTCGAGTTCGTTATAAAGAGTCTTGGCAACACCCCTCATAGTGGCATTTAAACCCTGACAGTCACCGCCGCTTGTAAGCATAGCAATCTTCATTCTTTTGTCCTCCTTAAAGCATTATATTTTATTGTAACACATTATTGTAAAATTAAATTATAGTTTCTGCAAAATATATTTAATGTATAAATCCACAATGTCAATATTTGTATAGGTATATACCATTCTGCTGCCTACCACATCTTCAATTTCATTGAACACCATTTCACCATTATTAAATACAAAATCAATACCTACAAAATCAAAATCAAAAAGTTTTATTACTTTATTTACTTTTTCAGTTTCCTCATCAGTTAAATTATAGACAGAAGCTCTTCCTCCCAAACAAAAATTACTTCTAAAATCTTTATCCGACACTCTTAACATAGCAGTTATTATTTTGTCACCTATTACATAAACCCTGACATCCTTTCCTTTATCTGTAGCTGCTGCCTGAATAACATAATTATCCCTTTCATACAATGGCATAAGTGCAGTAAGCTCATCATAGCTTTCAGCCATATTCACTCTGTCACCGCCGTGACTGTCTTTAGGCTTAATCACAACAGGGAATTTATTTACTTCATTAATAGCATAGTATGTAGGCAATATTTCAATACCATTTTCACTTACAAACTTATATGTAAGAGCCTTATCATTGCATATTTCAGAAACAAATCCATTATTAAAGCACTTTACCCCTGAATTTTCAAGTTTTTTTGTAATATCAGGTCTTATTGCCCTTACAACGGCAAAGTCAGGCAAAGAATTAAAGTTAATTTCATCAGTGTAAACAAGACTTAACTCAATGTTATTTTCTTTAAATTTATTAATATACCAACCAATATAATTTTCATTTCTTTTTGCGTCTTCTTTATTATAAATTATCCAACCAAGCATTTTTCAACATACTCCGCAATATATTCAGCAACATTAACTCCTGTGCAGTCATAGATATTTTTAAAATGTGCATTTGAATTGACCTCACAAACCAAAGGTCCCCTTTCGCTAAATAAAATATCAACACCGCCAAAATCAAGCCCCAATGCTCTGCAAGCCTTTTTTGCAATATCAATTTCAGCAGAATCGGGGCTATAGCTTTCCATATTGCCGCCGTTTGTAATATTTGCTCTGAAATCATTATTGTTGTATCTAAGCATTGAAGCAACAGCTTCATCTCCAACCATATTTATTCTTACATCTCTGCCCCTGCTTTCAGCTATAAACTTTTGAAATATAAGAGGTTCTTTTGTGTTTTCAACAATATAGTCTGCCTCCTCCAAAGAGTTTGCCATATAAACCTGCTGCCCGAAAGAACCGTAACATTCCTTTATTATTAAAGGCAAACCAAGCCTAACTACAGCCCTTTTAACAAAATCCTTATTGTTATAGCCTATATTCCTGTAGGTCATAGGTGCAACAATTGTTTCAGGCATATCAACCTCACCTGAAAGAGTAATATAAGTAAATGCCTTGTTGTCACAGCCTTCAATTGCTGAAGATGAATTAAAAAGTCTTAATCCCATTTTTTCAAGCCTTTTTGCAAGAGGTATATCCTTGTCCCAAAATATAACAAAATCAGGCTTAACATCTATTTCATATATATCCGAAAGCTCAGAATTTGTATACACATCAATTATGTGACCTCTCTTTTCAAAGGCTGACTTAAGCCAACTGTAAATTTCATTAAATTTGCTGCTGTTAAGAAAGCCGTTTACAACTAACCAGCCTGTCATTTAATCCACCTCTTTAAATATGCTGTCTGATTTTTGTATAATTATATCATATTGCCCCATTATTTTCAATTATATAACAAAAACAAAAGACGGGCACTATGTACAACCGTCCTTATTGCCAAATAAAAGTATACATCAAACAGCAAAAAAGAACAGCCCGAAAGCTGTTCTTCATTATTAGCTTAATAACATTCTGTCATTATTCATTTCCTCACCACTAGCCTTTTCAAACATAGCCAGCAAGTCAGGCACATCAATCTTCTTCTTCTCTTCACCTGAAATGTCAAGTATTATCTGTCCCTTATGAAGCATTATAAGCCTGTTGCCTATTTTTATGGCATCCCTCATATTATGAGTTACCATAAGGGCAGTAAGGTTATTCTCCCCTACAATCTTAACCGTAAGCTCAAGGACCTTTTTAGCTGTCTTAGGATCAAGAGCTGCCGTATGCTCGTCCAAAAGCAAAAGCTTAGGGTGATGAAAAGATGCCATAAGCAATGTGAGAGCCTGTCGCTGACCGCCTGAAAGATACCTTGTTTTATCCTTTAATCTTTTATCAAGACCCAGGTCAAGTTCGGCAAGCAAGGCTTTATAAAGCTCCTTTTCCTTGTGAGTAATACCCATTTTTAATGTTCTTGCCTTTCCTCTCCTGTAGGCTATGGCAAGGTTTTCTTCAATGGTAAGATCAGAAGCTGTACCCATTCTTGTATCCTGAAATACTCTTCCTATATACTTAGCTCTCTTATATTCGGGAGCTTTGGTCAAATCCACATCGTCAAGTTCAATCTTACCGCTCGTAACAGGATTTGAGCCTGATATTGCATTAAGCAATGTTGACTTTCCTGCACCGTTACCGCCTATAATTGTAATAAAATCACCGTCATTTACCCTAAGATTTATGCCGTGGAGAACGTGCTTTTCATTTATTGTACCAATCTCAAATTTCTGGTGTAAGTCCGTTATATTAAGCATTTGCACTTCCTCCCTTCCTAATTGATTTTCTTAAATTATTGGTTGCAATATTTCTTATAGTCGGGAAACAAAGAGCTACTGCAAGTAATATTGAGCTTATAAGCTTCATATCATCTGCCCTGAGACCAAGTCTTAAAACAATGGCAATAATAATTCTGTAAAGTACAGAACCTAATGCAACTGCTATAAGGGAACGCAAAACAGTTCTGTTGCCAAACACAACCTCACCAATAATAACAGAGGCAAGACCAATAACGATGGTACCAACACCCATCTGAATATCGGAATAACCATTAAACTGTGCAACAAGTGAAGCAGAAAGAGCAATAAGACCATTTCCAAGCATAATGCCAAGAATAGTTGAAACATCGGTATTAACACCGTTTGCTCTTATCATATTTTTGTTATTGCCTGTAGCTCTTAATGAATACCCAAGCTCGGTACTGAAAAACCACCAAAGGAAAACAATAACAACAACAGTAAGGACAAGACCTGCAACAATTGCTGAATAATTTTTACTAAGACCCATATCCTGAAGCATTGTTATAATTGAAGTTTGCTTTAAAAGAGGAATATTTGCCTTACCCATAACTCTCAAGTTAATTGACCATAAGCCTGTCATAGTAAGTATACCGGCAAGAAGTGCAGGTATTTTAAGCTTAGTATGTAAAAGACCTGTAACAAGTCCCGCAAGAAGTCCTCCCACAAGAGCCATTAAAGTTGATACAAATGGATTAAACCCTACAGTAATCAGCTTACAGGTAATGCCTGCACCCAAGGTAAAACAACCCTCTGCCGTAAGGTCTGCAATATCCAATATTCTATAGGTAATGTAAACACCTATTGCCATAACCGCCCAAAGCAGGCCTTGAGCCACAGCACCAGTTAAAAATCCCATTTTCTGTTTTTCTCCTTTTTATGTATTTATGTATTGAATAGCATAGGCATAAAAATATAACATTATTTTTCCATGCCTATACTATTCAAATTTCTTAAAAAAGGGGTGCTACAGCACCCCATGCACCATATATCAGTTTAAAATTATTACTCATTGGTTGTATTTACAACTGTAGCCTCTGCCTTAATATCATCAGGAATAGTAATACCCAATTCTGCAGCAGCAGTTTCATTAATAACCAATTCGGGATTTTCAGTATACTGAATTGGCATTGTCTTAATGTCAGCACCTTCAATAATCTGGGCTGCCATCTTACCTGTAAGCTTACCCAATTCAGTATAGTCAATAGCAACAGATGCTAAACCGCCGCCATTTACCATACCTGTTTCGCCAACAATAACAGGTAAACCTGCAGGATTAGTAATACTTGTTACTAAAGGCATACTTGATGCAAGCACGTTGTCAGTAGGAATATAAAGTGCGTCACAGGTACCAATAACAGACTCTGTAACCTGTGCAACATCATTAGTAGATGTAACTGTTTTTCTTTCAACCTCAAGTCCTAAAGCCTTTGCAGCCTCTTCAGCCATATCAGCCTGAATAAGTGAATTCTGCTCACCTGAGCAGTACATAATTGTAATCTTCTTTGCATCAGGTAAAATCTTAGTCAATAAATCGATCTGTTCCTTAACGGGAGTAAGGTCAGATGTACCTGAAACATTACAGTTAGGCATTTCATTAGATTCAACAAGACCTGAATCAGCAGGGTCGGTAACAGCAGTAACAAGAATAGGTATATCAGTTGTTTCATTTGCAATAGCCTGAGCTGATGGTGTAGCAATAGCTAATATTAAATCCTTGCCGTCAGATACAAACTTCTGTGAAATTGTCTTTAAATTAGACTGGTCACCCTGTGCATTCTGTAACTCAATGTTAATATTGTCGCCGTCCTTATATCCTGCCTCTGCAAGAGCAGCAATAAAGCCCTCTCTTGAATTATCAAGAGCCTGATGCTCCATAAGCTGAATAATACCTATGTCTACAGGTGTTTCCATAGCAGTACTGCTTGACTGTACGGCATCTTCACCCTCTGTACCCCCTGCATCTGCTCCGCCGCAGCCTGCAAACATCATTGCAGACATAGCTGCAACAGCTAACATTGATAAAAACTTTTTCATAAAAATTCCTCCTTATGCATATAACATTACCGGGCATACGCCCTTTATTTACTTTTAATTTTACGTTATATTAACATAATTGTCAACATTTTTTAAGCATTTTAAAGCAAACTAGAAAAAAGCAGCTAACGATCAGCTGCTTTTTCCTAAAGAGAAGGTATTTTTATGGGGTTTACAGTTTAATTTACATATTTGAGGGATGTATAAACTGTAATGTGAAAATATTTAGGGGTTTTCACAGTCATTATTATAGCATCAGGCAACACATAAGTGTTCACAAACATAGGTCGATTTTTTAAAAATTTTTGTATATTTTTTCAACTAAACAGCAATTTTCAACAAAAAGCATTTTTTTTAAGCCATAAATTAGATATTTTGACCAACACCGATTAATTAATATACTAGGTTTCCAAGCCCTCAATATACTTAATAAGATTTTTTTCTCCGTCTATTGCAACACCTTTTTCAAAAAGCTTCTTATCTTCATCACTTAATGAAGCCACAGGAGTGGAAGTCATTTCTTTTAAAATATTGGAATCCCTGTAGTATACGGCTATATAACCCTTATTTTCACGCAGTATATAGTGCTGACTGCTTTCACCGTCTATACTCTTGTTAAAAACAACTCTGTCACTGCTAAACTCCGTCATAAGCCATTCACTGTAGGCATTCTGCGTTTTTTCCCTGTCCCAGCCATACATAAATTGCTGGGGAAGACTCTGCTGTGTTTCCGAAAAGCCGTCAGAATAATTATAGACAAATTCAAGCACGGTATTTTCACCAATTACAGTATCGGGCTGTGCCTCTGCCATAACAAGACCGCTACCGTATTCGCTGTCAAGCTCACTGTTGTAAGCAAGGAAATAACCCGTTAAACTGCCTATTACAGTAAAAATAACACCACATAATATAATAAGAGAATATTTTAATGCCCTTCTCATAAATATCACCTCGTGGATATTATTACCTTTAATGTAATTAATTATACATAAATTAATTCCCTGTGATATTTAATTAATGAAAAAAGCAGTGTAACTTCAAAATTACACTGCCTGTTTTATTTAAACTTCATTTTTACCGTGATATCTTGATATATTCATCAAAAGCCCCATACTGGCAAGCATCATTACAAGAGATGTACCGCCATAGCTTATAAATGGCAGAGGTATGCCTGTGTTAGGTATAGTGTTTGTAACAACGGCAATATTAATAATTACCTGAATTGCAATCATTGAAGTAATACCTATAGCAAGAAGCATTGCAAAAGGTTCATTTGAATTCCTTATGGCAATATAAATACCTCTCCATATAAGTACAATAAACAATGTAACAACTATAGCTGCGCCAAACCAGCCAAGCTCCTCACATATAATGGCAAATATAATATCGTTCTGTGCTTCCGGCATATAGCCAAGCTTCTGTCTTGAGCCTCCAAGCCCAAGACCAAACATACCGCCGCTGGCAACGGAATAAAGTGACTGAAGCACCTGATAGCCCTTTTCGTTTGCTACAAGCTCAGGGTGACGCCATGCCTCAACTCTGTCACTTCGCCATGAACCGAATACCATGGCAATAACTCCTGCAGCACCTAATGCCCCCACTCCCATAGGGTATCTTAACTTAGGAGAATAAACAAAGAGAAGTACAACACTTATACCGCCTATAACAATAGCCGTACTCAAATTTTCCAAAGCAACTATGCCTGTAGGCAAAGCCATAATACCCAAATATTTTGCAACGCCCTTAATATCCCCAAGCATTTTGGGATTATTTTCAAGAACCGCCGCAAGTGTAATAATAAGAGCAAACTTTGCAATTTCGGAAGGCTGAAATTCAAAACCAAAGTTAAGCCATCTTCTTGCACCGTTATGTGTAACACCAAGAGGCGTAAATACTAAAAGCAAAAGTACAATAGAACCAAAGTACAAGGGCTTTACAAAAAGCTTTAACACTTCATAATTAATTTTGGATACAAAATACATTGCAACAAAGCCCAATGCCGAATAAATAATATCCTTTTTAAGAAATGAATACATATCGGCATTTTCCCCCTTGCCTGCCGTATAATAGCTGGAGCTGAATACCATAATTACACCTATTGCAACAAGAAGTATAACACAAAGAAGAATTACATAGTCAATCTGACCCTTATATTTTACCTTTGTATTTCTTTGAGAACGTTTTGCTGATGAATATTTAGTTTTATTTTTAGTTTCAGGCTTAGGTACAGTATTGGTCTGTCTGTAGCCTCCGCCCTGAGAGCCTTCTCTCCTTAAAGGAGGCAGGGTATCTCTTCTGCCATAATTATTCATATCAATCACCAATTTCTACTTTAACTTTCTGACATAGTCCTTAAATATTTCGCCCCTCTGCTCATAAGACTTAAACATATCCCAGCTTGCACAGGCAGGAGAAAGAAGAACACAGTCACCCTTTCCGGCATTTTCATAACAAAGGTCAATAGCCTCCTCAAAAGTTTCTGCAATCTTATAATTTGTAAAACCTGCCTTATCAAGAGTACCGGTAATCTTATCCTTAACAGCACCTATAACAGCGGCAAACTTAACTCTGCCCTTAAAGGCTGCCACATATTCGGTAAAATCTGACCCCTTGTCATAACCACCTGCAATAATACAAATCGGACGTTTCATTGCCTCAACAGCCTTAATTGAAGCATCAGGATTAGTACCCTTTGAGTCATTGTAAAATTCAATATCATTTACGGTTACAACATATTCAATTCTGTGTTCAACAGCCGTAAATTCCTTTAAAACCTTTCTTATAATTTCAAGGGGCACCCCAAATGCAGCAGTACATCCAATTGCAGCCATGGCATTTTCAACATTATGTCCTCCCAAAATTTTAAGCTCATCAATATCCACAACCTTTTCGTCATAACCAAAGGCTCTTATATAAATACTCCTTTCATCGGAATAAATGCCTTCTTTAAGCTCATTGTTAAGAGAGAAAAATATAACCTTAGCCTCTGTTTTGTCAGCCATTTTTTTTGTGGTTTCATCATTGTAATTTAATATACAATAATCCTCAGCCCTCTGATTTTCAAAAACTCTCTCTTTTGCAGCAATATAATTTTCAAGAGTATGATGCCTGTTTAAATGGTCGGGAGTAATATTTAATACAGCACTGACCTTTGGCTTAAAGGCATTAATTGTTTCAAGCTGAAAACTTGAAAGCTCAGCCACAACCACACCATTTTCTGTAGTATCAAGGGCAATATCAGCAAAAGGATTGCCTATATTACCAACAACATATGTGTTTTCATAATGTGCTTTGCATATATCACCAACCAAAGTAGTGGTCGTAGTCTTTCCATTAGTTCCTGTAATACCGATAACAGGTGACTTGGAAAACAAATAAGCAAGCTCAATTTCTCCAATAACAGGTATATTGCATTCTCTTGCCTTATTTACAAAGGGTAAATCCGTAGGCACTCCGGGACTCATTACAAGAACGTCCATATTCTCAATAATTGCATCAGGATTTGCACCTAAGTAAAGCTTAATACCATTATTCCTAAGTTCATTAATCACATCTCCAAGATTTTCTTCAGTTTTTGCGTCCTGTATAGTTACATCAGCACCTAATTTTTTAAGTAAATAAGCAGCAGAAATACCACTTTTGGCAACACCGCTGACTAAAACCTTTTTATCCTTAAAATCCATTACATTATCCCCCTAGTGTATAAATAAAGCACCCTTTGCCGCAATATCGCCAATAAGACACATAACAGCAGTTACTATCCAGAAAAGCTGAACAACCTTTATACCCTCTAAGCCGCAAAGCTCAAAGTGGTGATGAATAGGAGCCATTTTAAAAATTCTTTTTCCGTGAGTTAATTTAAAATATGTTACCTGCATAATAACAGATACACTTTCACACACATAAATAAATCCTACAATAACAAGAACTATAGGCATTTTTGTAAGCATGGCAATACTTGCAATAAAGCCTCCCAAAGCAAGAGAGCCTGTGTCACCCATAAACACCTTTGCAGGGTGGCAGTTAAAGACAAGAAATCCCATTAATGCCCCAATCATTGCACCGCATACGTAAGTAAGACCAAGTATATTGGCACCCAAAGCCACAAAAAGGAAAAATACAGTCACCAAAACAGTAACACCTGACGCAAGACCGTCAAGTCCGTCAGTCAAATTAACACTGTTTACGGTACCAACCATAACAAAGAATAAAAACGGTGCATATAAAACACCTAAATCAATAAACATACCCTTAGTAAACGGAATATAGATTTCAGTACCTGCTCCCGATTTAACAATATATAAATAAAAAAGCATGGTAACAACAAGCTGAAATATAATCTTCTGCAAAGGAGTAAGTCCTTCATTCTGTTTTTTAACAACCTTTAAAAAATCATCAATAAAGCCTACAATACCATAGCCTATTGTAATCAAAATTACGGCAACAGCATCACTGTTTCCCCCTGCAAATACAAGGGAAGAAACAACAAAACCAATAAGTATCATTACCCCGCCCATAGTAGGAGTACCCTCTTTTTTCTTATGCGACTGAGGTCCTTCCTCCCTTATAGGCTGACCAAACTTCATTCTATGTAACACAGGTATTACAATAGGGCAAAGTATTACAGTAACAATAAACCCAAGCAAAACAGCACAAATAATAAGTGTTTTGTCGGGTAAATATGATGATGCTAAATTTTCAATAAAAGGATTTTCTCTTATAATTTCAGGCATTATTCTTCACTCCTTAGTTTATCAATAATTTTTTCAAAGTGCATACCTCTTGACGCTTTAACAAGCAAAGTTGCTTTTTCAGGAAGAATGTTATTCATTCTTTCAATAAATTCTTCCTTTGTCTTAAAATATGCAATTTCGCCGCCGCCCATTGCAACAGCACCCTCATACATATTTTCAGAAAGCTCACCTATACACACAACATAGTCAACACCTCTGTTTACGGCATAACGTCCAACCTCTGCATGATATTTCGGAGCATTTTCACCAAGCTCAAACATATCTCCCAAAATACAGCAGGTAATACCCTTGCAGCTCTTTAACACATCAATACCTGCCTTAACCGACTGGGGATTAGCATTGTAAACATCATTAATAACAGTATATTTTGAAGTTTTGAAAATATCCATTCTGTTTGCAGTAGGGTGGAAACATTCAATGCCACTCTTTATTTCATCTGCATTAAGTCCCAGCATAAAGCCTGCCGCCGCCGCAATCATGGAATTTTGCACCATATGCTTTCCGGGTATGGGTATTTCAACAGGTATTTCCATTTTGTTATCATCCAAATAAATAGTACAGCCAATACCATCAAGTCCATTTTCAACAACATTGCCTGCATGAACATCGGCAAATTCATTTAAGCTGCAATAGCATAAATTTTTATACTTTCTTGCAACAGTCACAAGCATATCATCATCACCGTTTAATATCTTGGGACTGTCCTCTGCCATATGGTTAAAAATCTCACACTTTGCCTTAAGTATACCTTCTCTCGAACCTAAATTTTCAATATGTGATACACCAACATTGGTAATAATCCCAATATCAGGCAAAGCTATTGATGAAAGATAATCAATTTCATCAAAGTGATTCATACCCATTTCAATAACAGCAACCTCTGTATCCTCCTCAATATTAAATATAGTAAGAGGCACACCAATATCATTGTTGTAATTACCCTGTGTTTTTACGGTTTTATACTTCCTTGATATAACTGAAGCAACAATATCCTTTGTTGTAGTCTTTCCCACACTGCCTGTAATTGCCACTACCTTAAGATTTTTAAGGCTCTTTCTGTAATATCTTGCAATGTCCCCAAGAGCAAGTCTTGTGTCCTCAACAATAATTGCAGGCACAGGATAATTTTCCTCTGCCCTTTCACTTATTACTGCCACAGCACCCTCTGCACAAGCCATTTCTATAAAATCATGACCGTCAAACTTTTCACCCTTCAAGGGCACATACAGGCAGTTACCTCCAATATCTCTGGAATCTCTGGAAACAGAATTTATTTCAACATCAGCACCAATTAATCTGCCGCCAATATTTTCTGCAATTTCCTTTAATCTTAATTTCATTTTATTACTCTCCTAAAATCTCCGCAGCAACTTCCGCATCATCAAAATGTATAGTTCTGTCCTTTAAAATCTGGTAGTTTTCATGACCCTTGCCTGCTATAATAATGCTGTCTCCCTTTTCTGCAATTTCAACAGCTTTTCTAATAGCGGATTTTCTGTCAACAATCATTTCATATTTGTCTGTAACAGGCTTAACTCCTGCCTCAACCTCTTTCAAAATAGCATCAGGATCCTCTGAACGAGGGTTATCTGATGTAATAACAGGTATATCGGAAAGCTCAGCAACAATACGCCCCATAATAGGTCGCTTTGTTCTGTCTCTGTCACCTCCGCAGCCAAACACGGTTATAATTCTGCCCTTTGTAAATTCTCTTACAGCACTTATAATATTTTCAAGACCGTCAGGAGTATGGGCATAATCCACAATTACATTAAAGCCTTTGTTATTGGGTATATTCTGTATTCTTCCCGGAACTCCCTTAATATTGTTAATACCTGCCTTAATATCGTCAACATCAACTCCCATTGACAGCATTGCACCAATGGCAGCAAGAGCATTGTACACACTAAATCGACCCGGCACCATAAGCTCAAATCTAACGTCTTTACCCTTAATATTTACAGTAAAGTGAACTCTGTCCATTAAATATTCAATATCTTTAGCCTGTAAATCAGATGGCTTTTCAATGCTGTAAGTCATCACCTTGCAGGCAGCATTTTCCATAATTTTATCTGCCCATTCATCATCAGCATTTATAACACCATATTCACACATTTTGAAAAGCTTAGCCTTTGCACTACAGTAATTTTCCATTGTCTTATGAAAATCCAAATGATCCTGAGTAAGATTGGTAAATATGCCTACCTTAAAATCAATACCCTTTACCTTTTTAAGCTCAAGGCTGTGAGAAGAAACCTCCATAATAACATCATCGCACTTTTCATCTGCCATAATTCTAAGCATCTGATTAAGCTCAATGGTGTCCGGAGTTGTACTTGTAGCAAAGTCAATCTCCCTCTTTTCTCCCCCAATTCTTATTTCAACAGTACCGATTACAGCAGTTTTGTGCTTAATATAATTCAATACAGACTCAATAAAGTATGTTGTACTGGTCTTTCCGTTAGTACCTGTAACACCAATCATATTAAGCTCCCTACAGGGAGAATTGTAAAAATTAGCTGCCATTACAGCTAAGGCATCTCTTGCACTTTCAACCTGATAAACAGTCATATCTTCGGGTATGTTTTCTATTTCCTTCTCTGTAATTACGGCTCTTGTGCCCTTTTCGTAGGCAGATGGTATAAATTTGTGAGCATCAACCGTCATACCCACCATAGCAATAAACAATACGCCCTCCCCCGCCTTTCTGGAGTCTATTGTCATTGCACTTATTTCAATATCCGTCGTTCCCTTAATCAGTCCACCCTCTGTGTTGGCAATAATATCTCTTAATTTCAAAATACCACTCCTTTTGTTATGGTTTATAACATTCTTAATCACTGTACATTATACTATATTTTTGAGAATATGTATAGGCTTTTTTAAATTATTTAACATAAAGTATAATCTTACTCCCCTGATTAATAACCGTCCCCTCTGTAGGGAACTGGGACACAACGCCTTCTCCTTCTCCAACAATCTCAACCTCAATTTTTTCTTTGGCTGCATCAATTTTAGCCTGATTAAGAGTTTTACCAACATAATTGCCAACAGTAACAGGAGCAACACCCTCCATTTCAAGCTCCTCATCAGTATACTCAGGCTTAATACCAAGGTAAGGAAGAGCATTTGACAACAGCTCTTTCATAACAGGACCTGCAACCTGACCTCCGTAATACACACCCTGAGGCTCATCTACAAGAACAATGGCTATTACCTGTGGATTTTCAGCGGGAGCAAAAGCACAGAAACTTGCTATATATTTACCGCTTTTTCTTGGCAGTTTTTCACTTGTTGCAGTTTTGCCCCCTATTCTGTAACCCGGTATATAGGTCTTATTGCCTGTTCCGACAGCAACAACGCTTTCAAGTATTTTCCTCATTCTTTCAGATGTTTCGGGGGATATGGGATTTCCCGCATCCTTATACTCAAATACCTTAACGGTTTCACCCTTTTCATTTCTAAGTTCCTTTGCAAAGTGAGGAGTAACAAGTCTGCCTCCGTTTACTGCTGAGGAAATTGCTCTTATAAGCTGTAAGGGTGTAATCTGAAAACTCTGACCAAAACTCATTGTTGCAAGCTCTACAGGACCTATTTTATCCTTTTTATGCATAATACCTACTGCCTCACCGGGGAGGTCAACTCCCGTTTTTTTGTCAAAGCCAAACTTAATCATATATTCATAAAACTTATCACTTCCCATTCTTGCAGCTATATCCATAAACACAGGATTGCAGCTATTCTGAACCCCCTGTACAAAGGTTTCCGAACCATGGCTTCTCGGGCTTCTCCAGCACTTTATATATCTGCCTGCAACAGTTCGTCCTCCGCCGCAGTTAAATGATGAGTCCTCACTTACAACTCCCTCCTCAAGACCTGCTGATGATGTTATAACCTTAAATGTAGAGCCCGGTTCATAAGTATCATTAATATTAAAATTTCTCCACATCCGGTTCAAGGCATCATTTTTTTCCTTTTGTGACATTGTATCCCACACTGCCTCAAGCTCAGCATTATTTATTTTATAAGGCTCATTAAGGTTAAAACTCGGATAGCTTGCCATTGCCAGCATTTCACCGTTTTGAGGATTCATCATAATAATTGAACCTCTTTTTGCACTTTTTCCTCTTACTACCTTTTCAATAGTCTGTTCTGCATACTGCTGCAAATTTACATCAATAGTTGTTACCAAATCATAACCGGGAACAGGAGCAACTCTTGTCTGTTCACTGTTTTTAAGCTCCTTGCCGGAACCGTCTGTCTGAGTCATTATTTTACCCTTTTCTCCCTTTAAATAGTCCTCATATTTAGACTCAAGACCTATTATTCCCTGATTATCCTTTCCTACAAAGCCTATTACCTGTGCAGCCAAAGTATTATAAGGATATACTCTTAAAATATCCTCATCTACCTTTACGCCCTTAAGCTTTAAGGCAGCAATTTCCTCGGCAAGTTTTTTATCGACCTTTGTCTTTATGCGCATTAAGGCAACTCTTTTGTTTATTTTTTCAAGGGTTTCATTATAATCCAATTCCAATTTTTCAGATAAAATTTTGGCAACCTTTTCAGGCTCCTCTACCTGTGCATGGATTACACTTATTGCAGCTACGGTCTTTGTTGTTGCAATGGCTGTACCCTCTCTGTCAAGTATATCTCCTCTTTCCGGAGTAATTAATCTGTCCCTTGTCTGTTGTTCATAAGCCGCCTTTTGCAGTTCAGGCGCCATAAACATCTGTATGTAAAAAACTCTGACAATAAGTAAGGCAAGTATAATTTCCACTACAAGACACACAAAAGCTGCCCTTCGCCTTGCCCAAAGAGGTACTTTATTTTTCATATCAACCTCCTGAATATCAGCAGGGAACTGTCCCTGCCAAAAAATTTTCAAATAAAAAAAATATTGCAGTGAAAAAACTCCCACTACAATATCTTATTTTTTTTAATGACAAACTATTCTTATCTTGCTCGTATTTTAATAGTCATACCGCTTTCAACTCTGACATTTGCACCCGGCATCTGAACATAAACCCGAGCCCCCGAAGTATCCTCCGCTGCTGAAGTTTCATCTTCAGTATTTTTCTCACTTTCAACCGTCTTTATTGTGGTTTCCTCCACAGGAAGCTCTTCAAGTTCCTCATAGCCGTAATCTTCTCCGCTTTCTTCGGTAACATCTACATTAAAGCCTGCCGATTCAAGCATCTGTTTGGCATTATCCACAGAAAGTCCCACAACATTAGGTATAGGAATAAGTTTGGTTTTATTTCGGGTTTCAACGGTAAGCAATATTTTTTCAGGCTTTTCATCAAGATTTGTACCACCTGCAGGTGACTGACTCTTAACAGTATCACCTGAACCTAAAATCTGGAAATCAATACCCTCTGCAATAAGCTGATTTACTGTATCCTTAAGATTATTTTCGGTATAGTCTTTAACCGTATATGAAGTGTCTTGCTCTGTAGTATTTGAACTGCCATCATCATAATCAGGGGTAATTGCCTCATAATCAATAATTTTTTCAAATATTTCCTTAAGCATTGGAACAGGAGTTGCATCACCGCCGGCGTCACTGTAGTTGCTCGGCTTATGTATAACTGTCATTACCATAATATCAGGATCTTCAACAGTATGATAAGCCACAAATGAAAGCACATACTTCTGTGCACTACGTGGGGACTGCTGTGCAGTACCTGTCTTGCCGCCAAAGCTGTAACCTGAAATCTGCGCCTTTTTGGCAGTACCATCTGTATAAGTTGTTTCAAGAGCCTGTCTTATCCAGTCAGATGTACTTTTTGATATAACCTGTCTTATAACCTGAGGACTTTTTTCTTCTAATATATTGCCATCGTTATCCATAACCTGACTGACAACATAAGGCTGCATAAGCTTACCGCCGTTTATAACTGCCGCAATAGCATTAGCCGCCTGAATGGCTGTGCAGTTAAAGCCCTGACCAAAAGAGTTTGTTGCCATTTCAACACTATGGAGAGAATCAACTGAGTTAAGCAGGTTAGCCGCACTTGACTCACCCGGAAGATCAATGCCTGTTTTTTCGCCAAAACCAAAATCATGCTGATACTTTGAATAGGTTTCAGGACTTAACTTAGCTATAATATCCATCATACCCACATTACAGGACTGAGCAAGAACACCTGCCAAATCAAGAGTACCGTGACCGCTTGTAAGGTGACACTTAATTTCAGCATCTGCAACCTTTTTATATCCTCCGCAAACATATGAACTGTTAGTTGAAATCACACCCTCTTCAAGTGCCATTGCCACAACAACCGGCTTATAAATAGAACCCGGTTCAAAGGTTTCTGAAATACAGTAATTCTTCCACGCCCGGTTAACTTCATTGTTAACTTCCTCTTTTTCCTCATCAGTCATTGTATCAAGAATTTGTTTTTCATTAGTACCCTCATGATTAGTAATCTTCATAGGTTCATTAAGGTCAAATGTAGGATATTGTGCCATTGCATAAACCTCACCGGTCTGAGGATTCGTAATAATTGAAGCTGTGTATTCAGGTTCGTAGGCATCATAGGCCGCTTTACATGCCTCATCGGCATACTGCTGCAAATGAGCATCAAGAGTAGTAACAACCTTATTTCCTTTTATGGGATTTTCTATCTGGGTAACAATAGAGCCGTCAGACTCATATGTTCTGAATGTTCTTCCCGGAGTACCAAGCATATAATTATTATAATACTTTTCTATTCCCCACGAACTGTCACCACGTGTAAAGCCTATTACCTGTGCCGCAAGTCCGCCGTGAGGATAGCTCCTCTTTGTATCCTGTTCGCCATAAAGCCAATTAAGTCCAAGGTCATTAAGCCTTTTTCCTATATCATAAGACACATCCTGAACAATTCTTACATAATGCTTCTGTACATTTGCAACAGGTTTCTCATCCTCTCCCATTGTATACTGTGCATACTGCTCAAGAGTTTCACTACTCATACCAAGTTCTGATTCAAGAAAAGCAAACCCCGTATCCTTTTGAAACGTTGGAGAAGTATACTCCTTGCCTGCCTGTGCCGCACCGGCTCTTGCCTTTGTATCTTTTTCCCTTTCTGCATAATCCACTTCCACAAGAAGCATAGGGTCAATAATTACATCAAATACAGTTTCTCCAACAGCAAGGGTTTCTCCGTTACGGTCTACAATGTCGCCTCTGTTAGGTGCAACAACCTTATCCTGCACCTTATTTATCTGCTGATTTATGGCATTAGCTTCATATTTAGCCCTGTCCTGTTTAATCATAAAAACACGAAAATATCCTAAAAATCCTATTGCTATAACAAACAGGATTAGTAGGATAGTTAATCTTGACAAATATATTTTGCTTTTATTATTCGAGGCCGCACTTTTAGATGCAGCCTTTTTTCTTCTTTCACTCATTATAAATCAATTCCTTATATCAGAAACACAAAATAGTGTTTTATGTAAATTACTTATTTAAAAGGCTTTTCAAAAATTCCCACACACTTTTGTCCTGGGTATTAATTTTTGCATCATACTGTACAGTGTAGCTTTCATTAGGCACCTGCACCTCTGTAATCTGATAAGCCTGCGGCTTCTGTAAGCCAAGTTTTTCAGCTTCTTTTGCCACTTTATTTAAGTCTATATTGTCTTCAAGTGTAGTTTTTAAATACTGGTTTTCTTCAACAATTTTAGCTAGCTCTGCCTGTTTAGAAGAAATTTCACTTCTATAGCTGCTGTTTACTGCATAGGCACAAAGCAATGCAAGGGAAAAAGCAAAAATAACAGCAATAGAAACTATGGTCTTAGGCATATTCAACTGTATTATCTCCTTTTCCTTAGCATGATTAACCTTCCTCTTCTTCTGTCTTCTTACAGGAATATCCGTATCGTAAAAATAATCATGAGCAACAGAGCCCGAATTATAGCTTGTATATGTACTGCCATAATATCCGTATTCTCTTGCGGAGCTGCTGCCCATCGTAGCCCTTGTATATCTGCCTGTATTTGCAGCAGATTTTGTATCAAAATAGTTTCTTCTGTAAGTATAACCTGTTGATGAGGGATGTCTTTTAACAGATGAAGCTGTATTACGATTACTGCCTGTTCTTCTGTTTTTATAGTTAGTTCGGTTAGAACTCATACAGCCTCCTCCTTTGTCAGCTTAAATTTTTTCTGCAACTCTCAATTTGGCACTGTGTGCCCTTCTGTTATTTTCAAGCTCCTCCTGTCCCGGCAGTATAGGCTTACGGGTTATAACCTTAACCTTCGGCTTTTTACCACACACACAAATAGGAAAATCTCTGGGACAGGTACATGGATTTCCCAAATTTCTGAATACATTTTTTACAATTCTGTCCTCTAAAGAATGAAAGGTAATAATACATATTCTTCCTCCCGGCTTAAGCAAGTCCACCATATCATTTATAGTGCTTTCCAATATACCGAGCTCGTTATTAACCTCAATTCTTATAGCCTGAAATGTCCTCTTTGCAGGATGAGGACCATCTGACCTTGCACCCTTTGGCACAGCCTTTTTAATAACAGAAACCAAATCAAAAGTAGTTTCAATGGGTTTAATTTTTCTTTCATTTATAATAAACTCTGCAATTCTCTTAGCCCAGCGTTCTTCTCCGTAATCTTTTATTATACGGGTAAGCTGTTCAATTGTGTATTCATTAACCACCGTATAAGCAGATAGAGGGCGTCTTTGATCCATTCTCATATCGAGTGGAGCATTGTGGTTGTAGGAGAAACCTCTATCCGCTTCATCTAATTGGTGGGAGGATACACCGAGATCGAGTAAAAATCCATTTATGCTGTCCTGACCAAAGTCAAGACTTTCTGCTATATTTTTAATATTTGAGAAATTATCCCTTACATACTTAACATTGGTATAGTCCTTTAATTTTTCACCTGCCGCCTTAATGGCATTGGCATCCTGATCTATACCAATAAGAGTACCACCTTTGTTAAGTCTTGATACAATGTGGCTCGAATGACCTGCTCCACCGAGAGTGCAATCGGCATAAATGCCATCAGGTACAATATTAAGCCCCTTTATACATTCCTCCAACAATACCGGTGTATGTTCAAAATTCATATTCTCAAATCCTTATTTTCATTATTAAATTCCAAACTCACTTAAAGAGTCAAAGCTGCCGTCATTAAAGTTGTACTGAGAATAGTAAGCATCATACTTAACCTTGTCCCATATTTCAACCTTATCACCGTTGCCTGTAGTTACTATTTCCTTTGTAATACCGGCATATTCTCTTAAACTCTGCGGAATCATAATTCTTCCGTTGCCGTCAGGCTCACATTCATAAGCTGAGGCAAGTTTAAATCTTTTAAAGGCAAGAGCCTTTCGGTTAGTGGTAGGTAGTTTGTTTAGCTTTTCAACCAATATGTTCCAGTCATCTAAGGTGTAAAGTGAAAGACAATTGTCAATTTCCTTGGTGATAATAAACTTGCTGCCAAGTTCTTCTCTTAATTTAGCAGGTACAATAGCCCTGCCTTTTGCATCAATATTATGCGTATATTCACCCATGAACATAAAATCACCACTTTCAAACCACTTTTGCGGATAAGAAAACCATTTCTCACCACTTTCCACCACCTGTAACCTATTTTACAATAAATATAAAAAAATAGCAATAGGAAAAAATGGCAAATTTATTAATTTTTTATGTGATTTTATATAAATGTTGCTCAATGGACATAATTTCACTAATATAACTATATTTAGTATACCACACATTAAAAAAACTAGATATAGTGTTTTTCAATATTTTTAACATTTTCCTATATTTCCCCATTATGTATAACAAACATTTGGATTTGTTGTCACTTTGAACAAAATATAACTGTGGGCAATATATTATTTTGGTACAATATTCATATCTAATGTTACAATTATATTATTTTTATTGGTCAATTTTATTTCAGCTTGTGCATTTAATACAATAAATAATTATTTTTTTGTTCAAAATCCTCAAAACTTTATTTCAAATTAAGCCTTGTTGTTATATTTGCACAACCATATTTGTCAGTATACTTATACACCCCTTTTCACACAATAAAACTCATAGTTGACAAATCGCCTTTTTTCTAGTATAGTATTCTTGTATTCGCTGATATAGCTCAGGAGGTAGAGCGCAGCATTGGTAGTGCTGAGGTCACGGGTCCGACTCCCGTTATCAGCTTTAATAGAAAGCTACTATTCAATTAAGCCAATCTTAAGATACTTGTAGCAAGCAAAAAGCACCTTTCAAAGGTGCTTTTTTATGTTTTAGCTACCATTTAGCTACCACTTTATTATTTTTTACTTTCCAAATCCTCAACAATACCTCTCAGCTCGTCAATCTGCTTTTGCTGTTCGTCAGCTCTGATACTACCCAAATATGTATCAAATAATATTTCAAGCTCTCTTGTTTCTTTGTCTTTTCATAACCTTAATTCACATATTTTAGCTGTATAAATTCCACTTGGTAATATGTAATTATTTTTCATTCCTAAATAATCCTTTAAAATATCAAATTTGAACTTGTCACTTGAGGGAATTATAAGCTATAATATACTCATATTTGTTATCTATTCTGTCTGTTACATTCACAAAAAAGTTGACAGCGTATTTAAGTATTAATTTAAATATCAATGGAGGAGATTTAATGAACGTATTGTTACAGGCTTATAGCTGAGCTTGTAATCATTAACAAACATTTCCTCCTTTCCCTGAGCTTCCATATTAGCCTTGATTGTATCCTCAATATCTCTTATTTCTGCATCAAGCTCAGACATCATTGTTTTAAGCTCCTTTAATTCCTTTACCTTTGCGTTAAGTTCGTTTGTACTCATATCTTAGTACCTCCTGTAATTTATTTAGTCAAGGGTGCTTGCTTTTTGTTATTTTCCCTTGCTATGGTTATATTATAGCATAATGGTACCGTTATATCAAGACGTGACATTGTACAAAACATTCCACTATCGGTACCGTTATATTTGTGCGGTTTATATATTGTTACCATTATATTTATGTGTTATAATAACTTTAGGTTGATAGGAGAATACTTCTTGATACTCGGACAAGAGGGAATGACAAGGCGGTTGTTCCTCCCCTAATCTGAAAAGAAAGGGGGATGATATTTATGATAGTGTCTACAGAAGATATTGAAGTAATATTAACTTTGTTACTCTTAATCATAATATACATAAAAAAATAACCGCCCCATCCTCGCAAGATAAGCGGTTATTTTAATATAATTGTAAGTTGTGGGGAACAACCGTTAGGTTGCTCCCTTTTGTTCTTTAATGATACTATATTTTTATCAATTTGTCAAGAGGTGATAATATGCCAGTAAGTAAAGCACAAATGCGAGCTACAGCAAAATATGAAAAAGCAAACTACGATGATATTAGGCTTAGAGTTACAAAAGGTAAAAAGGAAATAATTAAAAGCCACGCCCAAACAAAGGGCGAAAGTATGAATGGCTTTATCAACAGAGCTATAGATGAAACTATAGAACGTGATAGTACAACCTAATAAAAAAATAAAGGACTTTACACCTCATTATACATTGTGCAATAGTCCTTTTTATTTGTTTCCCCTTGCTATGGTTATATTATAGTACTAACTATAGTGCGTATCAATATATAATATCACTAAAGATAGTGCGTATTTAACTGCTGTATTTTGTTAATAATTGCACTAGACTTAGTGCTTGAATTATGATATACTATTATTAAGTTAAGGGAACCCTTAACCCACACAAGGTAACAACGGGCGGTTGTTCCTCCCCTAATCTGAAAAGAACGGGGGTGTTTATTATGAATGATGAAATTGTTTATTTGACTTTACTAATTATCATAATAATTCTTATAAAGAAATAACCGCCCTATCTGATACATAGGACGGTTAAATAAAATTTAACTAAATATGTTAGAGGTACAACTCGCTTGGTTGTTCCCTCTTGTGTTTTTATAATAGCATAATATTATGAAATTGTCAAGGGGTGATAATATGGCAATATATTTTGATAAATTGGAGGAACTTTTAAAAAGTCGAGGAAAAACATACAATAGCCTTAGAACTGATAAAGTAGTAGGTCAGGAAACCGTGCGAAAATTAAAGCAAAAACAGACAGGAAAATATATAGACACCAGGACTATTAATTCTCTATGCGAATACTTAAATTGTCAACCTGGCGATTTTATGGAGTATAAAGAGGGTAAAGAATAAAAAAAATAACCCAAACAGAGAGCAAGCCTCCGAGCTGCTTTCTTATTTTTATGTTCAAAAACAATCAAGTTATAAACCGCAACCTTATAGCAGCTGTTGAGCTTGATATTGCAGCGCCCTTATTTGCCCTCTATTTTTAATTATAAGGGCTTTTTCGCTTTTCAGAGAATTTACCAAATTTCACTTACCCCCCCCCTTAAAAGCTAAAATATGCAGTAAATAAAGGTATATTTGTTATATGCTTAAGTTTAAAGGAAGATATAATAGAAAAGCGAAAGTCAGCCAATATGTTTCATCACACATTGGTGCCTTTCGCAGAAAGGCGGATTATAAAAATGATTATGAGTTTCAAAGATAATAGCCACAAAGTAAGGATGGCATCACCGTAAGGCGGTTCCATCCTTATCTTTTGTATAAAATAACCCTATTTATAATAAAAATCAATGCTTTTTCGATACCCTCATTTGAATTAAGGAGGATTTTGTTATTTTCTGTAAATTAATGACATTATTGTAATAAATATTTAAGTTGCAAATTTTGGGAATGTGTAGTACAATATACTAGAATAGTATTGAACGGACCGGGCTATAAATTGGAATTATGTATTCCTATTTTATAAGTAAAAATCAGGAGGTAATGTATATGAATAAAAATATGTCAGAAACTCAAAAAATTGGTGATTTAAAAGAAGCCTTGAGGAATGTTGTAATAAGCGATAAAAATGTTGATACTGAAAAATCTGCCATAAATACTGTTATTGGCGAGGCTTATGAGGCTATGAGAGAAAAGGGCTATAATCCCGTAAATCAGTTTGTTGGTTATATTCTTTCAGGTGATCCTACGTATATTACAAGTTATAAGGATGCCAGAAAGAAAGTATCGAGAATTGAGCAGGACGAGCTTTTAGAGGAAATTGTAAATTACTACATTAACAATAATTTATAAGTTATGCAAATTACTAATAATTGGAGCAGGTTATGCGTATACTAGGATTAGATTTCGGAATGAAAACAATAGGCGTTGCTGTCAGTGACGAGCTTGGTTGGACTGCTCAGGGCGTAGAGATTATAAGACGTGAGGAAGAAAACAATTTAAAAAAAAGCATTGAACGTTTAAAGGCTATTTGTGAAGAATATAAGGTAGAGCAGATTGTTCTTGGTAATCCTAAAAATATGAATAATACATCAGGTGACAGAGTGGAGAAAACCGTTGCCTTTAAAAAGCGTATTAAAAAGGAGCTTAAGCTTCCTGTTAAAATGTGGGACGAAAGACTTTCTACCGTTGCGGCTGAAAGAGGTTTGCTTGAGGCTGATTTATCCAGAGAAAAGAGAAAACAGGTCATTGACAAAATGGCGGCTGTATTTATTTTACAGGGCTATCTTGATTCGATGGCAAATAAAACTGAGGAGTAAAAAAATGAGTGACGATAAGTTAAATATTGATGATTTGAATTTGTTTGGTGACCAGGAGGAAACATATGAGGTTGTTTCAATGGTTGATGATGAGGGCAAAGAAACAGAATTTTTTGTTATGGACGGCATTGACGTCGGTAAAAGCAGGTATCTTCTCTTAGTGAGAACAGAGGACTTTGATGAAGATGAACCGGAGGCTTTTATATTTAAAGAAATCAGTGTTAATGAGGATGAGTGTACTTATGAGCCTGTAGAGGACGAAAAGGAGTATAATAAGGTTTTACTTCTGCTTCAGGACGAGGACTCTGAATATGAAATGAAATTTTAAAAATAAAAGGGGTATTTTGGGGATAATTATAATTTTTTTAACAAGACCTTAAGGGTCTTGTTATTGTTGTGCGAAAAATTAATGTTATTGTTATATAATTAAATATTTTATGGAGGTGTAGTTTTTTGTATACTAGAAAATTCAGAAACAATACAAAACGTTCTTCTGATAATCTGGAAGCAATAGTTGCTGAAAAGAAAATGGAAAAAAAGCCGACAGAAAAAAAGTCTGAGACAAAGAAGGTCACAAATAAGGCGGCTTCTAAACTCAAGGTTATTCCCCTGGGCGGTCTGCACGAGGTAGGCAAAAACATTACAGCATTTGAATATGAGGACGAAATTTTGGTTGTAGACTGTGGTGTTGCTTTTCCCGAAGATGATATGCTTGGCATTGACTTGGTAATCCCTGATTTTTCTTATCTTGTAAAGAATAAGGAAAAGGTGCTTGGTGTTGTTATTACTCACGGTCACGAGGATCATATAGGCTCATTGCCGTATTTTTTAAAGGAACTTAATGTGCCTATTTATGGCACAAAGCTTACTATTGGTCTTGTGGAAACAAAACTTAGAGAGCATAATATTTTAAACAGCGTTGAAAGAAATAATGTGAATGCCGGAGAAACTATCAAGCTTGGCAAAAACTTTAAGGTGGAGTTTATACGTTCAACTCATTCCATTGCAGACAGTGTTGCTCTTGCTATTACCACTCCTGCCGGTGTAGTTGTTCATACAGGTGACTTTAAAATAGACTTTACTCCTATTCAGGGAAATATGATAGATTTACCTAGATTTGCGGAGCTTGGCAAAAAGGGTGTACTTCTTCTTATGTGTGAAAGTACAAATGTTGAAAGACCCGGCTATACTATGAGTGAACGCTCTGTAGGCGGTATTATTGACAGAATTTTTAATGAGAGTGATGGTCAGCGTATAATGGTGGCTACATTTTCTTCAAATATTGACAGAATACAGCAAATTGTTAACTCTTCTGTTGCCCACAAGAGAAAGGTTGCTGTTATAGGCAGAAGTATGACTAATGTGGTTAAGACAGCAAGCGAGCTTGGCTATCTTGATATACCTAAGACTACTCTCATAGATATTCAGGAGGTTAAAAATTACACTGATGGTCAGCTTGTTATTATAATGACAGGTTCTCAGGGAGAAACTATGGCGGCTCTTTCAAGAATTGCTTTAGGTGAGCACAGACAGGTTGAGGTTAAGCCTACTGACAAAATTATTATTTCAGCATCTCCGATACCGGGAAATGAAAAGAATATTTATAAGGTAATAAATGAGCTTATTAAAAAAGGTGCAGATGTTATTTATGACGGGCTTATGGATGTCCATGTGTCAGGTCATGCAAGGCAGGAGGAAATAAAGATTATGCACTCCCTTGTAAGACCTAAGTATCTTATGCCTATTCATGGTGAGTACAAAATGCTTCAGTGTCATAAAAAACTTGCCTGTGAGCTGGGTATGGACAAGAATAATGTGTTTATTATGGCAAACGGTGATATGCTTGAACTTACTAAAAACAGTGCAAAGCATACGGTTAATGCTGTTCCAAGCGGACAGATATTTGTTGACGGCTTGGGTGTAGGTGATGTAGGCAATATTGTTTTAAGAGACAGACGCCATCTTTCTCAAGATGGTCTTATGATTGTTGTTGTTGCTATGGATAAGTATTCCGGTGAAATTTTAAGCGGACCGGATATTATTTCAAGAGGTTTTGTTTATGTCAGAGAAAGCGAGGAACTTATGGAGGAGGCTAAGGCTGTTGTAAATGATGCCTTAGATAAGTGTGAAAAGAGGAATATTAATGAGTGGGCTTATATTAAGACACTTATTAAAGATACCTTGAGAGATTATTTGTGGCAGAAAACTAAGAGAAGTCCTATGATTTTGCCTATTGTTATGGATATTGAGTAGATTGTAGGGCGGTGCTTATGATTAGTCCCTTGTCAAATAGACAAGGGTTAATCATTGCACCGCTTTTTTTGGATTAAAGAATATAAGGAGGTAAATATGTCAAAGCAAATGACTAATGATGAAAAATTAAAATGGATGACAGAAACACCTGTTGAAAAACTGGTATGCAGGCTGGCTGTGCCTACAATTATAAGTATGCTTGTATCTTCTTTTTATAATATGGCTGATACTTTTTTCTTGGGAAGAAGCAATGACAGTGTTATTGCAACAGGAGCAGTAGGTGTTGTGTTTTCTCTTATGGCTATTATTCAGGCTATTGGCTTTTTCTTTGGCCACGGCTGCAGTAATTACATATCCAGGAAACTTGGCAGCAAGGAAACGGAGCTTGCTGAAAAAATGGCAAGTGTGGGCTTTTTTACTGCTGTTATTATAGGCTTTGTTATTATGGCTTTGGGTCTTATGTTTCTTGAACCCTTGGCTTGGGCTTTAGGCTCAACGGAGCTTATTCTGCCAAAGGCAATGGAGTATATGCGTATTATATTAATAGGCTCTCCATATATGGTAGGAGCTCTTGTACTTAACAATCAGCTTAGATTTCAAGGCTCTGCTTTCTTTGCCATGATTGGCATTACAAGCGGTGCAGTTCTTAACATTGTTCTTGATCCTATACTTATATTTAAGTTTGATATGGGTGTCACAGGTGCGGCACTGGCAACTGTTGTCAGTCAGTTTATAAGTTTTCTTCTGCTTTTATGGGGTATTGGCAGAAGCAGTGCCATAAAAATACGTTTTAAGAATTTTAAGCCGTCAATGTATTTTTACAGAGAAATTATAGCAGGAGGTACGCCTTCTTTGTGCAGACAGGGTATAGCAAGTATTGCTACAATATGCCTTAATTTTGCAGCAAAGCCTTATGGTGAAGTTGCCATTGCAGCTATGGCTGTTGTTTCAAAAATTTCTATGTTTGCAAACTCAACAATTATTGGATTTGGACAGGGTTTTCAGCCTGTATGCGGCTTTAATTATGGTGCAGGACTTAGAAAAAGGGTGCTTGGAGCTTTTTGGTTTTGTGTTAAACTTTCATTTGTTTTCCTTTTGGCAGTATCTGTGTTGGGGATAATTTTTGCACCACAGGTTGTTAATGCTTTTGGAACCGGTGAGGAGGTAGAAAAAATTGCATCTGCGACATTAAGATATCAATGTATTGTTTTTCCGCTCAATAGTTTTATTGTGCTTTCAAATATGCTTTTACAGACAATAAGAAAGCCTGTCAGGGCAACAATACTTGCGATTTCAAGACAGGGACTTATATTTATACCGCTTATAATTATTTTGCCGAAAATTTTAGGAATTGCAGGTATAGAAATGTGCCAGATGTTTTCTGATATAATTACATTTATACTTGCTGTTATTTTACAGATACCTGTTTTGAAAAGTCTTAAAAATGAAGATATTTAATGCTTTAATGGCTGTTCCGAACTTAATTGCTGTTGTGCTCCTTTGCGGTGTTATAGCCGATGAGACAAAAAGTGGATTAATAATTTGGATGGCAGGGATGAGAGTGAAATTCCTGTTGTGAAGAAATAAAGTGTGATATTTTTTTGATGAATAGAATTTAGTTTTTATAATTATGATGGAGGCAGAAAATTAAAAGAATAAAGGGAGATTTAATGTTTGAGCTTGCAGGGGCTGTAATTCAACATTATCCTCTGTTTTTGTCTTAATTTGGGCGATTACAGCCTTTTAAAAGGCTCGCCTAAAACTACTTTTTATTATAAATAAATTGATTATCCCGAAAAATGCTTGATTTACGGACATTTCCGCAGGATTGTAGCTTGAATTTACTACTCATTTACTACTTTTAACGGAAAGAGCTTTGATATGCTTTGAAACTCCTGCGGACAAATCCAGTAAGCAACGCACATCAGCATTGATCTGACATAAATTGAAAAACTTTATATTGCACCGCATAGGCGGCGTTTCTCACTTCCAACACAGGAAGAACAGGAACGCCGCTTTTTTCATGCCCTTTGTTACGCAGTAGGGGCAGAAAAAGCCTTGATTTATGCGGCTTTGCGGGCGCGGTTTTCGGCGGGTAAGGGATTTATACCTTTTCCCTCAAAATCGCGTTTCTACTGCGTAACAAATCCACAGCAAAGGAGCTATGCACTATGGCAGTTTTCAGAGTAGAACGCAACAAGGGCTATACCGTAATGAGCAACCACCACTTACGCAATAAGGAGCTTTCCCTAAAGGCAAAGGGGCTGTTATCGCAAATGCTGTCGCTTCCCAACAAGCAATTTTCAACCGAAGCGCCGCAGCGCAGGAGGGCGAAAATACGGAAAGGGTACCCCTTTCCTATGCTTGCTGCGAAAGTTTTTTATCTTCTATGCCCTTATTCCCTACTACAGAGTTGCCACCGATTTTGCCAACTTTGAGCAAAAGAAAAACGCTGCAATCTCAAAAAGATTACAACGCTTCCTAAATCCTATTCAGTTTTGCCGGACATATCTTATTCGCCCTCTTTTTCGACTTCCGCAATCTCTTTCGCCGTTGCAGTTACAATCCGTATTCCGTTATCGCTCATATCATCAAGGAGCGCGTCGAGCTGCCGCCGCTGCGTGTCATTTTCCGGCGGTGTATCTAAAAGGAATTGGTCTACGGATATATTGTAACGGAGCATAAGCTCAAAGAAAATCTGCAAACTTGGGTGCTGCCCGTTGTTTTCAATGTTCGCAAGATAGCGGGGCGATATATACATTTCGTCACTTACTTTCTTGCGGCTTTCTTTTCTGCCTGTCCGAGCTGCTTTTATTGCTTCCCCAAACGCTTTGAAATCGTATTTTTCTACTGGTCTTTTTGCCATATTCATTCACCCAGTTACATTTTACTGTTCCCCTTTCCTGTTGGATATGTCTATACACTTCCCACTATTAACCGAAATAATTCATACCATTATAGAAATTAGTATTCCACAGTTGACAAACCATGAAATCAAGCGTATTATATAAATGAATAATTCATTCATAGGCAAAGGAGGACAGCAAATTTATGAATGACCGAATTAAATCAATCGCAGACGCAGCAACTTATCTGTTTTTGCAACAGGGTTATTCCAAAACGCAAATCAGTCATATTGCCAAAGCTGTCGGTGTTTCTGTTGGTACAATTTATCTTGACTTTACAGGAAAGAAAGAAATCATGCACTTTATCCTAAAATGTACGATTGACCCGAATTTTATTAACAGAAATTTTGAACGACCTATTACTGATGATTTGTTTGCCGGATTAGAAAATGATATTGTAACCGTCTTTGAAAAAACTGGTGATGACTTTGCGGGACATCTTATAAATAATGCAGACGATTACAGCCTAGAAGCACTCGTTTCAGACGCTTTTGATATGCTCTCTCAATATGCAGTTGGCTGTCTGTTTATTGAAAAAAATCAGTTTGATTTCAAATTTTTGGCGGAACATTATAAACGATACCGTAAAAGGTTTCTCGAAACAATGACCCAATACTTATCGGTATTTATTGATAACGGTATCGTTCGTCCCATTGAAAATCTGGAATTAACTACCACATTGATTATTGAAATTCTTTCATGGTGGGCTATGGATATGCGTTATACGTCCTTTGAAACACAAAATATTCCCTTGAATCTATCAAAGCAAATTTGCATAGACAATATTATATCTGCGTATAAGCAGAAAAATTAGCGGGCGTTATTTAGCCCTCTAATTTTTACTCTTTATATGAGTGAATCATTCATTTAGTATAATTGAAAGAGAGGTCTTTTTATGAAAATCAAGAAACAATTTGTATGGTGCATGGTGGTAACAATTTTGCTATTAGCTCTGACGGGCTGCTCTCACTCTGAAATTCCCCAAATGGTAAATGAGCTTCAATTTTCTTTAGACGGGATTTCTGATGTGACAATTTCTTATGACGAAGAATCCGTTACATTTTTTGAATCAGATAATGACGAGTTAATCATTAAAGAATATATGACTAAAAATAAGAACAGTTATCATGCCAATGTAAAGCAAAGCAGCAATAGTATTCACATTAGCGAGGGTGGAAAACCATTTTTCAAAGACGGTTTTTTACGCTATGTTGAAGTATATTTGCCTACTTCTTATATGGAATCCCTTACAGTTACTACAACGGACGGAAACATTGATTTGTGCAATATGGATTTACAATTATCTACACTCCGTATTGATAGCACTTCTGGAATCGTAAAACTAAACAATGCTTGCGCTTCTAATATTCATCTATCCTCTACAAGTGGCACGCTAAAATTAGGTAGCATAATAGCAGATATTATCAAATTAGATACGACAAGCGGGAATATTACTTGTGACGAACTTATTGGGAATGTGACATATACATCAACAAGTGGTAATGCAGATATAAAATCGGCTATCGGTTCGGGCAGCTACAAAGCAAATAACTCCGGCAATCTCAATGTTGTTTACACCGAGGTTACAGGCGATTTATTTTTATTCAATAAAAATGACAGTATTAAACTTACACTCCCCGCAGACTTGGAATTTGAATTTGAAGCTACGACAAAAAATGGCTCTATCTCTACTACATTTCCAGAATGTATCACGATTGATGGTCGAACTACACGCGGGACGATTGGAAGTAACCCTACTGTCACAATAAAAATTGAAACTAATAATGGAAATATAGAGGTGACGCAATGAAACAAAAACTTTTTTCAATACTAACATTAGGAATAATTCTTTTAGCTTGTACCGCTTTGTACTTTAGTGGCAATTATGTAATATTCATTCTTGCCTATGTCTTTGCGTTTGTTTTTCTACTTTGTTATGCTGTCTTTTCAGCATCTACCATACCAGAAAAAATTGCACAGATTATTGTTTATGCGCTTATTATGGTCTCGCAGATTCTTTTTGATACTTTAGTGATTCGGAAATTACAAACGGAATACGATACAATTTCAAGATTAGGTAGTTTGATAGGAATACTGCTTATTTTCATTCCTTTTTTTGTGAAACAGCTTTTTTTTGCCAAACAACACAACGCTACACCTTTTACATCTTTGGGGGAATGTTCCGCGTTATCGTATTCTCAATTATTACATGATAAAAATGAGATTCTTTGTAAAATTGATGAACTGACAACTGCTAGGAAAAAATTATCAAAGCAAAACATATATGAAATCATACATGACCTATCACGCCATAACTCCTTTTCTTATATCAATAACGGCAGCCTTACAAAAAGTTATTTTGAACGTGCTGCTGAAACTCTGCACGACGGATATATTTATCTTATCCTTACAAAGTCAAAAAGTGCTTCTAGTGAAGTAATTGGACTTTTTACACATAAGCAATACAACCATATTTCTCTATCATTTGATAAGGAATTACATACAATTATAAGCTATAACGGCGGCGAAAAAATAGCCCCAGAAGTATTACGACGAAATCATCATACTGTTAGGGACGGGGCTTCGTATTTCTGAACTCTGCGGATTGACGGAAACTGACATTGATTTTGAGAACAGGCTAATCAATGTAGACCACCAACTTTTGAAACATTCAGAAGCGGGCGGCTATTACATTGAAACACCCAAAACGAAAAGCGACACCCGGCAAATCCCTATGAGTACAAAGGTATATGAAGCGTTTGAGCGTGTGATGAAAAAATCCAGAACGGCAAGGACGCAGTTTATCGTTGACGGGTACAGTCGCTTTTTATTCCTTAACAGGAACGGCTTACCAAAGGTAGCCGCGAATTATGAAAGTATGTTCCGGGGGCTTGTGAAAAAGTACAACAAAAGCCATGAGGAAGCCTTACCGAAAATAATGACGCCGCATACCTTACGCCATACGTTCTGCACCAACTTAGCAAACGCTGGAATGAACCCAAAAGCATTACAGTATGCATCCGTGGATAAATGATGTACAGGACGAGCTTAACAAACTAAAAAAACAGGATAATGATTTACTTGAAAAATACCCACAGCCAATAAGAAAGGCAGCTGATATTGATGACGAAGATGAATAAATCGGTGGAATATTGGCGTGAGAGGTACAAGCTCATAGAGGAAAGATTGTATAAATATGCTTATGACAATAAAGATGAAATAGAAAAAATATTTAATAATTCCCTCGCTAACATTAATAAGAAATAGCTGTGTGGCTTCAAAGATTTGCAGATAACAATAACATTACATATGCGGAAGCTACAAGACTTATAGGTACAAAGGAACTTGAAGAATTAGGCTGGAGTGTAGAAGAATATATTGAAAAGGGTATTGACAATCAATATACACAGCTTTGGGACAATAAACTTGAAAATGCTTCTGCAAGGTGGCATATATCAAGACTTGAAGCACTTAAAATTCAAATAGTGGAAATATGCGAAAATATGTATGGAAACGTTGACAATATAATAAGTGACACAATGAAAAAGGTTTATACGGAAGGTTATTACAGAAGTGCATATGAGTTGTCAAAAGGGCTTAATGTTGGCATTAATTTAGCTAAGGTAAACAAAAACCTGCTGAATTACATAATACATAAACCGTGGTCAGATGATGGAGTAGAATTTTCCAAAAGAATTTGGGGTAAATACAGACCTACACTTGTAAACAGACTGCATAAGGATTTGACAGACTGTGTTGTAAGAGGTATCAATCCTCAAACACTTGCTGCGGAATATGCGAGAGAATTTAGGGTAAGCGAAAATTCGGCTGCTAATCTATTGCTGACTGAGTATAGTCAGTTTGCGGCACAGAGCAATACGGACTGTTTAAATGACTTAGGTGTTGAAGAGTTTGAAGTTATTGAAACCCTTGACGGAAAAATTTGTGAAAAGTGTCAGGAAATGGATAAAAAGCATTTTCCTATGTCTCAGCTTCAAGTTGGCATTAATGCACCGCCATTTCATAACAGGTGCAGAGGTACGAAATGCCCCTACTTTGATGATGAATTTACAGTGAATGTGAAAAGAGCCGCAAGGGATAAAGATGGCAATACTGTTTATGTTGATGATATGTCATACAAGGAGTGGAAAGAAAAATATGTGACAAATAATGTTGAAAAATCTGCTAAAAGTGATATAATTAAGGAAAATGATGTAAAGAGTGGAGCTTTTGAAGTGCATACAATAGGCAAGATTGACAGAAATATTTATAAGTGCATAACAGATGATATAATAACGGATGAGGTCATTATTACGGATGAAAGAATTTTACATATTAAAGAACGTCACCCGAATGATTATGAAAAGTATTATATCTATATGAAAGAAGTAATTGAATCTCCTGATTATATAATTGAAGCAAATAAACCTAATACGGCACTTATATTAAAAGAATTTTCTAACGGAAACGAACAATTTAAAACAATTTTAAGACTGATTACATCAAGTGATGATATCAGTTTTAAAAATTCTATTATTACATTTATGAAAATTAATAGTAAAGAATGGGAAAGATTATTAAGAAATAAAGAAATCCTTTACAAAAAAGAATAAATGAGTTATAATATAAATACAATAATAAGGGGTACTTGAGGTGGAAAATTTCGCCCCCGTCCACACGCCGATGGCTTGACAGGGGAAACCCGAGAGATGCAGTAGAATGGGGCGGCTGCCAAGTATTCCTTTATTTATCGTATACCGCTTAATCTTTATGGTTAGGCGGTATTTTAATTAAAACAACAAAATAATATAAATATACTTTAGCACTCTGAAAAGGGTGCTTTTAGTACCATAAAAGTGTAAGTGTAAAGCACTTCATTAGTGCTTTAACATTTGCACTTATTTTCTTATAATAAGGGAGTAATTGGTCTGGCGAGGTGCTTTTTGGATTATTACATCCG
>DBGCRA010000064.1:0-3634 GCA_048359195.1 Candidatus Gallispira sp. | reverse complement strand
ATTATGGGTGCTAATATCGGTACTACTATTACAGGTTGGATTGTATCTTCCGCAGAGTTTTTAAAGACTGATACTCTTGCACCTATTGCTGTATTTATTGGTGCGGCAATGATTCTTTTCTGCAAGAAAACAAAAATGAAGCAGATTGGCGAAATTATAATCGGCTTTGGTGTTCTTTTTATTGGCATTGAAATGATGTCATCAGGTGTTAAACCTTTGGCTGAGCTTGAAGGATTTAAGTTAGCTTTTCAGCAGTTTGGAAAAAATCCAATTCTCGGTGTCTGTGTTGGTATGATTGTTACAGCTATAATACAGAGTAGTTCCGCTTCTGTTGGTATCCTTCTTGCACTTTCTTTTAACGGACTTGTTACATGGGATGCGGCTGTTTACATTATTATGGGTCAGAACATCGGTACATGTGCTACTGCTCTTTTATCAGGTTTAGGTGCGTCAAAGAATGCAAAGGGTGCTGCTTATATCCATCTCTTGTTCAACGTTATCGGCAGCGTGGTCTTTAGTGTTATAGCATTTATATTCTTTACATTAAATCCTGTGTTTGGAAATAATGTGATTACCCCTTATTGGATTAGTGTTGTTCATACAGGCTTTAATTTTGCAAATACATTGATTATGTTTCCTTTTGCCAACGGGCTTGTTAAGCTTGCTGAAATTATGTGCAGAAGCTCTAAGGGTAAGGTTGATGAGGACAGTGAAGTTCTTCATCTTGATGACAGATTACTTAATTCACCAAGTATTGCTATTGCAAGCTGTATAAAGGAAATTGTACATTTAGGCAATATGGCAAACAAAAATCTTGTATTGGCTTGTGACACTGTTATAAGCAAAAATACAAGTGCTATTGAAAAAATTTATGAAAGAGAAGGGAAAATTGATAATTTAACCAAAGCCATTACTCAGTTCCTTGTTAAACTATGTAATACAGATATAACAACTGAGGAAAATGATTATATTACAAGTCTTTTCCATACTGTACATGATATTGAAAGAATTGGTGACCATTGCGAAAATCTTGCGGAGTTTACGGAAACTCTCATAAGTGATGATATTGACTTTTCCGATTCTGCAAAGACAGAACTGACTGAAATGTTTACTGAAACAGAAAAGTGTGTGAGAAATTCTATTATTGCTTTGGAAGATAATGACATTGATTTTGCTGAAAAGGTTATTAAGGAAGAAGAAAGAGTTGATGGTCTTGAAAAGAGTTTAAGACAAAAGCACATTGACAGACTTACTGCTAATCTCTGTAGTCCTATGGTTGGGGTAGTTTATCTTGATATATTGACAAATATGGAAAGAGTATCTGACCTTGCACTTAATGTTGCACAGGTTGTTATTAAGAATAATATGAGTAAATAAAATAAAATGAGTTCTTGAAATTAGTCAGGAACTCATTTTTGTCATATGAAAAAGTATTCATTCTTTTGTGTTTCCCAGTATTCTTTGTCTTTTTCGTTTATTTTTCTTATAATTCTGCAAGGATTTCCTGCAGCTATTACTCCTGAAGGAATATCCTTTGTGACAACGGAACCTGAGCCGATAACCACATTATCACCTATTGTAACTCCCGGATTTATAATTACACTTCCACCTATCCAAACATTATTTCCTATTATAATGGGTTTACCGTATTCAAGATGTAGATTACGGATTTCTGCATCGATAGGATGTCCTGCTGTATAAAGGCATACTCTGGGACCAAGCATAACATTATTACCTATTATGATTTTATTTACGTCTAAAAAAAGACAATCAAAATTTGCATAGAAATTATTTCCCAAAGTTATATTTGTACCATATTCACAGCGGAAGGGAGGTTCGATATGGTATACTTTATCTACTGAGCCAAAAAGTTTTTTTAGTATATCATTTCTGACAGTGCAATCTTCTGTACTGTTAAATTCTTTTATAAGTTTTTGAGGTTTGATATGAGCTTTCTCAAGTTCTTCATCAACTTTGTAGAGCCTACCCCTTAACATTCTTTCCTTTTCTGTCATAGTTTCTCCTTATATACCTTATATAAAGGGAGCTTTCACAGCTCCCTTAAAATTATAACGCCTTTTTAAATATGTCAGTCTTGTCTGTCTTTTCCCAAGGTACGTTAATATCTGACCTTCCAAAATGACCATAAGCAGCAGTCTGCTTGTAAATAGGACGTCTTAAGTCAAAGTTTTTAATAATGGCAGCAGGTCTTAAATCAAAGTTTTCGTTAATAATTTCAACAATTTTTTCATCTGAAATTTTACCTGTGCCATAAGTGTTTACAAGTATAGAAAGAGGCTTAGCTACACCGATGGCATAAGCAAGCTGAATTTCACACTTTTTGGCTATGCCGCTTGCAACAATGTTTTTGGCAACATATCTTGCTGCATATGCTGCTGAACGGTCAACTTTTGTAGGGTCCTTTCCGCTGAAAGCACCGCCGCCATGGCTTGCATAACCGCCGTAGGTATCTACAATAATCTTTCTGCCTGTTAAACCGCAGTCACCCTGTGGACCTCCGATTACAAATCTGCCTGTAGGGTTAATGTAGTACTTGGTATTTTCATCTAAAAGTTCGGCAGGAAGTACAGATTTAATGACCTTTTCAATAACATCCTTTTCGATTTTGCCGTGTTCAACATCGGCAGCGTGTTGGGTTGAAATAACAACGCTGTCAATTCTTACAACCTTGTCGTCATCATACTCAACAGTTACCTGACTTTTGCCGTCAGGTCTTAAATAGTCAAGAGTGCCATTCTTTCTTACTTCACTAAGTTTTTTGGTAAGTTTATGTGCATAGTAAATAGGGGCAGGCATATAGTCTGCTGTTTCATCGCAGGCAAAGCCGAACATCATACCCTGATCACCTGCACCTGTATCGTTGGCATCAGCTTCGCCGCCTCTTGCTTCAAGAGAAGAATTAACTCCCTGTGCAATGTCGGGGCTTTGTCCTTTTAAGGATGTAAGGACAGAGCAGCTGTCACAGTCAAAGCCATACTTAGCTCTGTCATAGCCTATTTCTCTAACAGTTTCTCTTGCAATTTCGTCAATATCAACATAGCAGTTCGTTGTAACCTCACCTGCTATCATAATTAAGCCTGTGGAAGTCATAGTTTCGCAGGCTACTCTTGCCATAGGATCTTTTGCAATAATAGCATCCAGGATTGCATCTGAAATTTGGTCGCAGATTTTATCCGGATGTCCCTCTGTAACGGATTCAGAAGTAAAAAATTTCTTCATTAATAAACTCTCCTTTCTTATGTGTAAAAAATAAGTTATGGTAAAAATAGGGCATAAAAAAAGCCCCTATCGTTTGGGCTTATTCTAAAACTCATCTTTCGGAATAAACCGCAGGATTTGGCACCGATGCATATTGCCGGTTGCCGGACTTCACAGGGCCTGTCCCTCCGTCACTCTTGATAAGTAAATATTAACTTCAAAATTTATAATAACACTTACATTTAAACTTGTCAACATTTTTCTTGAAATTTAACATTTTTATGGTAAAATAATCTTTGTGAAAAACTACAGAAATTCAATGTAAAAATTTATGTAATTTTACGAAAAAAATTAAAAAATATGTTGACTTTTTAATACAATGGTGTTAAAATATCATTTGTGTGTTGTTCGGAAA
>DBGCRA010000063.1:0-5720 GCA_048359195.1 Candidatus Gallispira sp. | reverse complement strand
TGCCCCACCAAAGAACAGTAACCCACTAAAAAAGGAGTATCTAAATATCCGGTTATTTTTAATATATCCAATTTGGTTATAACAATTTTAAACCCTGACACTACGTCAAAGTCAACTATGACATGGTGTCAGGGTTAAATATATTTTTCTCAAAAAACAATCTTTTTAAAAAAAAATATGTTAATATATTAATTAAGGAGTGATATACTTGAGATATTTAACAAATGACTTGGCAAAGCTTTTAGGCGTAACTACAAACACCATAAGAAGATATGAAAACAGCGGATTTCTAAACCCTAAGCGTGACCCTTCAAATTACAGATATTATGAAGATTTTGATATCAGCAAGGCAGCAATTATAAGATTGTATATAAAATGCGGTTTTTCTCACGATGAAATTCGTAATATGATTGGAAATGACAGTAAGGAAATATTTGAAATATGTGATGATAAGCTCCACGACCTTGATAAACAAATAGAAAGACTAAAACATCTCAGACATTGGTTAAAAGACAATATGCAGCTTATGATAACGGTAAACGGAATACGCAACAATTTTGTTATAAGAACCTCCGTTCCCCTAAAATACATTATATATAGTGTCGGATACAAAATTTTTAATGATAAGAACAGGCTTAATGCTATAAATGAGTTTATGTATGGTGCACCTGAAGTTCAGCTTATACAGATTTTTAAGGAAGATGATTTTAAAAATTGTAATTTTATTCCTTATAAGGGTTGGGCAGTAAAAGAAGTTGATATTGAAAAATTTAATATGCAGGATTTTATTAACAACAACAATGAATTTATTGAAACCTGTAGTGCACAAAAATGTGTTTACGGTGTAATGGAGTTTTCTCATAATGATATTAACAACAACGATAAAATAAACCAAATAAGAGCAAAATATTTACAAAATGCCAAAGCCTTTGCCGAAGAAAAAGGTTATACAGTTGACGGAGATATTGTAGAATTTATAGTAAATGCTTTAGGCAATACTATTAGTGTACTGTCATGTTTGCCAATAAAATCTAAAAATCAAATATAATATTAAGTCCGCCGTAATTTACGGCGGACTTAATATTATTTAACCCTTGTTATTCTTATTGCATTAAGCACAGCTATTAAAGCCACACCTACATCAGCAAACACTGCTATCCACATATTACCATATCCCAAAACGGTAATAGCAAGCACAAAAATTTTTAAAGCGATTACAACAGTTACATTCTGCCTGCAAATACTCATCGTTCTGCCTGCAAGCTTTATCGCTGTAGAAAGCTTGGAAAGACTATCCTCCATTATAACCACATCAGCAGCCTCAATAGCCGCATCAGAGCCTATACCCCCCATTGCAATTCCTATATCAGCCCTTGCCAGCAAAGGTGCATCATTTATACCGTCACCAACGGCGGCAACAACTCTGCAGCCTTCATCATAAATATTTTCAATCTTTTCAACCTTATTCTGAGGAAGAAGCTCGGCATACACCTTATCAACACCTACTGCATTGCCTACCTTTTCAGCAATATATTTTTTGTCACCTGTAAGCATTGTAACATTTTTTATACCAATATTCTTTAAAGCAGCAACCGCCTTTTTACTGTCTTCTTTTATAGTGTCCTCAACATTAATATATCCTATACAGCTCCTGTCTACAGCAGCATATATATTTTTGCCTTCCTCAACAGAAATGTTGTTATCTGCCATAAGCCTTTCACTGCCTACAATAATTTCCTTACCTTGGTAAATTCCTTTAATGCCAAAGCCTGCAATATTTTCAACATTTTCAACATTAAGCCTTTCACCCTTGTAATATTCTGTAACCGCAACAGCCATAGGATGAGTTGAAAAGCATTCAAGTGAAGCAGCATATATTAATGTATCCTCACCACTGACCTCAGTTACTTCAAATTTACCCTTTGTAATTGTTCCTGTCTTATCCAAAACAACTGCCTCAACACTGCTTAACGCCTCAAGATAATTGCCGCCCTTAACAAGAACACCCTGTCTTGACATTGTGCCAATACCCGCAAAAAAGGTCAAAGGAATTGAAAGCACAAGGGCACATGGGCAGGAAGCAACAAGAAAAACAAGAGCCTTATACACCCATTCTCTAAAATCATAGCCCATTAAAACAGGAATTACCACAAGTAAAACTGCCAGTGCAACCACAACAGGTGTATAAATTTTAGCAAAACGTGTTACGAAATTTTCCGTCTTAGCCTTATTGTCAGAAGCATTTTCAACCATATTCATAATTCTTGACACAGTTGAGTCCTTATATGCCTTATCTGCCTTTATATAAATAACGCCGCTGTTATTTATAGAGCCGCTTAAAACACTGTCACCGTATTTTTTTTCAACGGGCAGTGACTCTCCTGTAAGAGCAACCATATCAAGAGTAGTTTCACCTTTAACAATCGTACCGTCAACGGCAACCTTTTCTCCCGGTTTAACAACTATAATATCCCCTACATTTATTTCTTCCGGAGCTTTTTCAATAATTTCATCATTAACAAGTACATTAGCAATATCAATTTGCATTTCCATTAATGACTTAATGGATTTTCTGGACTTATTAACAATGGTTTCCTGTAAAAACTCTCCCACCTGATAAAAAAGCATTACGGCAACAGCCTCTACATACTCACCAAGTAAAAATGCACATATAGTGGCAAATGCCATAAGAAAATGCTCATCAAGTGCCCTTCCCTTTACAATGCTTTTAACTGCGTTAATAACAACATCATAACCAAAAGTAATATAGGCTGCTATGTAAAGACCAAGACTTAAATAGCCCTCTGTAAATATAGCACTGAAAAGTAAAATAACTCCTAAAATTATTCTCTTAATACCATTTTTTACGTCATTATCATCATGGTGGTGATTATGCCCGCAGCCACATCCGTCACTGTGGCAATGCTCATGCTCACAGCAGTCATTATGATGATGGTGATGATGTTCGTGTTCACAATCATTATGATGATGGTGATGATGTTCGTATTCACAGCTGCAGCTTTTATTTTTTATATCTTTATTACTCATAATATTCCTCCTCATCATAGCCATTTTTATGTCTTATATGTTCAATACCCTTATCCAAAAGAATTGAAACGTGTTCATCATCAAGAGAATAAATTGCCGACTGCCCCTCTTTCTTAAACTTTACAATATCATTTTGTCTTAAAAGTCTAAGCTGGTGAGAAATAGCTGACTGTGTCATACCAAGCTCCCTTACAAGGTCACTTACACACATTTCACTCTGAAATAGAGAATATAGTATTTTTATTCTGGTTGAATCACCAAAGATTTTGAAAAAATCAGCTAAATCATAGCTCATTTCCTCTGTCAGTTTTTTTATTTCTGCCATATAAGTCACTCCCATCGATAATATGAACATTTATTCATATATTCATACTTTTGATTAAAATTAATGAGCAGATTTCAAATAAAGTTATTTATGAACATCTGCTCATATATGCATTATACACTATATTTATTTTTTTGTCAATCATTTTCTTCAAGACTGAAGAATTTTTTTATACCGCTTACAATACCCTTATCCTCAACTGTCTGATACTCAATATATTTGCCTGTGCCCATAGCAACACAGTTTACGGGATTTTCAGCAATAGTACATCTTATACCTGTTTCCTTTTCAATAACTCTGTCAAGTCCCGATAAAAGAGCACCGCCTCCTGTAAGAACCATACCTCTGTCAAGAATATCTCCTGCAAGCTCCGGAGGTGTGTTTGAAAGTACATATCTTACAGCATCAATAACAGCTCTCACAGATACCTTCAAAGCCTCATACATTTCTCTTGATGTAATTTCAACAGTCATAGGCATACCTGTAGTTGCATTTCTTCCTTTAAGCTCCATTGTACTCAAAGGTGTATCATCTGCAGCAGTTCCTATAATTATCTTTACATTTTCAGCAGTTCTTTCACCAATAACCATTTGATGCTCTTCTCTCATATATCTTACAATAGCATCATCAAATTTATCACCTGCTACCTTAATAGATGTACTTACAACAATGCCGCCCAGAGAAATTACGGCTACATCCGTTGTACCTCCGCCAATATCCACAACCATACTTCCGCATGGTCTGAATATATCAAGTCCTGCACCAATAGCTGCCGCAATAGGCTCTTCTATAATAAATACCTGTGCAGCACCTGCATTTCTTGTTGACTCCTCAACAGCTCTTTTTTCCACATCAGTAATTCTGCTTGGAACACAAACGGCAATTCTTGGTCTTTTTAACCAGTGAGTACCTACAGATTTATCTATAAAATACCTTATCATTCTTTCAGTAACCTCAAAATCTGATATTACGCCATCTCTTAAAGGTCTGACAGCCACAATATTAGCAGGAGTTTTTCCAAGCATTTTTCTGGCTTCCTCTCCTACCGCAACAATAGCGTGTTTGTTATTGTCAACAGCCACAACAGAGGGCTCCTGAAGTACAATGCCCTCCCCCTTACAATATACAATTACACTGGCAGTTCCCAAATCTATGCCAATATCATTGCCCAATACCATATATTATTTCTCCTTTTCTTCCTCTATTTCGTTGTTCGGAGTCAAAATAATTTTTAATTTAACAATTCTGTTTTTGTCAATCTCCTCAATATAAAATTTAACATTGTTGTCCTCAACAATTTCTCCCTTTTCAGGGAATCTGCCTATTAAAGCAATAACATATCCGCCGATTGACTCTATATCATCATTTTCAAAGTCAGTGCCCAATTTATCATTAACATCATCAAGTTTCGTGCTGCCGTCAACAAGGAATTCATTTTCACTTATAGTCTGAATTTCCTCTTCGTCATCTCTTTCGTCATCAATAATATCGCCTACAATTTCCTCAATCAAATCCTGCAAAGTAACAATACCTGCCGTACCGCCGTACTCATCAAGTACTATAGCCATAGAAATTGATTCCTTTTTCATATCGGCAAAAAGCCTTGAACACTGCTTGGACTCATAAGTAAAGTAAGGCTCCTTCATATAGTTGGAAACCTTGAAATTTTTAATATCATCAAGAAGCATAATATCCTTAAAGGATAATGTACCCACAATATGGTCATTTGTTTCATTATATACAGGCAGCCTTGAAAATTTCTTTTCCTTAAATACATTTACCACATCGTCATAAGGCATATCATCAGGTACGGCAACTATATCAATTCTTGGTACCATTACCTCCTCAGCAGTTGAGCTTCTGAAATCTACTACATTAGTAATCATTTCTCTTTCATCAACCTCAAGGACACCCTCCTCATGACTTACATCTACCATGGTTCTCAGCTCATTTTCAGTAATAACAGGTGCAACATTTTTATTACTGCCTATAAGCTTAAAAATAAAGCCTGTAATAATGTTAAGCAGAAAAATAAAAGGTGTAAATACAAACATACAAAAAGCTATAGGCTTTGCACAAAAACAACTTACAGCCTCTGCATTATCACTGGCAAAGCTTTTTGGCGTAACCTCACCAAAAATAAGTACAAGAATAGTAAGCACACCTGTGGCAATACCAACACCGCTGCTTCCAAATAAGTCAGTCGCAATAACTGTACCTAAAGAAGATGCTGCTATGTTTACAATATTGTTGCCTATAAGTATGGCACTTAACAGCTTTGAAGAATTATCAGTTATCTTCTGTATAAGCTTTGCATTTTTTACGCCCTCATCCACCATTGCCCTAA
>DBGCRA010000062.1:0-3400 GCA_048359195.1 Candidatus Gallispira sp. | reverse complement strand
TCAGTGGGAGCTTGTACTCCCATTTTGATAGCAAAAAATGTCCTTGAGCAAAGCGATCAAGGTAAATTTTTTGCGACAATTTACGAAGTAAATTGTATCATTTGAATACAATAATAAGTACCCTCTGCCTAAGAGGCAGGGTACTTACTTAGTCGGTTAAAATATAGCTCCTTCATTTTGACAGCCTCATCACTAACCCTTAAAACAGGGAATTTGTATGTAACCACAAAGCTAAGAATATTTTCCTGCACCTGAGAGCTTGTATCACTGCCCCATCTGAGAGTATTTTTCTTTACTTCAGAGTTCATATTGGTACCTCTTATAAGACCCTCATCGGTAGTAATATAATTAAGTGCTTCATAAAGCCTGTCAGTAACATCGTTATACTCCCCTTTGTAATCATCAGACTGTGGGAAATAATAAACCTGCATTACCTGACTTCTTAAAAGCCTGCCTTCACTTGTACCTGCCATAAGTTTTTCCTCTTCGGAGGTACTTGTACAGGATATAAAAAAACAGGGTGTTTCCAACCCCTGCTCAACAGCCTCAGTATATATTCTGTAATCCTCCCCAAACTCAGAATAAATAGCCTGAGACATTGCATCAATAATACTATTTATAATCATTAAATCACCTCACCACCAAACAGCATAGGGGACAACATAGGGGACAGTCCCCGGGACAACATAGGGGACAGTCCCCTATGCTGTTATAACTGTACTAACCACAACACCACTGTAGGGGCGAGCATTGCTCGTCCGCAATATATTCGTTAATTAACTTATCAATACAATTACAATTGTAGGGGCATGATAACAATTTACTGGCGTAAATTGTCCCAGGACAACATAGGGGGCTGTCCCCTATGTCGAACCCCCTCAACTGCCCAAACATCATATCAAGCCTTATACTCATACACCGTAAGCATAACTTCCTGATGGGAAGGATAAATAAGAGGCTCACCGGAGCATTTAAACATAAGTACTCTATCCATATGCTTAACATCAATCCTGCTGCCTGCCTTTATATTTAACTCAGGGGCGATGAAGAGTTTAATAACCTGCTTTTTGTAATCAGCAGTTTCACTCTGGCTGGTATTTGCCTCCGTCTCATAGCTGAGCTTGCAGGGATAATCCTTAAGTACAGCCATTTCCTTAAGGCTTGTGGATTTGTTGTCATTAATGACATTGCAATATTCATATACGGTGCAGCTGTCACAATACATACCCTCAACAGCCATTCTTACTCTGTTTAACATACTACCACCTGACTTTCCTAAAAGCCAAAAGCTCATTATCCCTTTTACAAAGCCTGTCCAAAAGAGCATTAAACAAATTTACCGTACTGTTACTGTCACCTGTACTAAATTCAACGGTAACATCACCTTCTTTAATACTGCTTACGCCCGTATTACTAAAATCAATACTGTCAGATACATCAACACCAATGCTCTGCTTAGTTTTAAGGAGAGTACCTGCTGCCATATCTACGGCAACATAATAAAGCTCACTTGGAATTTCATTTATATTGCAAAAATTTTTAATATACTGCTCAGTGCCGTTTATGGCAAACTGTAAAGTTACGGTATCCCCTTCATTAAGATTGTAGCCCAGGGTATTTAGCCTCTCCACTACATCTTCACTTCTGATATTCATAGGAATTAACCCTTAGAAATAATTCTGGCAATAGGGATAGCCTTGTGGTTAATGGTTTTACCATTGCCGTCATTAACAAGCTCCCAGTTAGTACCATCCTTAAGCTCATCATTAGTAGGTGATAATGTAGCCTGATTAGCCTTGGTATAGCTGATACCAAAAGGTGCATAGCACTTTCTCTGTCTTACATAGAGAGTATCCTGACCACCGTTTACTGAAGGATTTCTGTCCATTTCATAAGGTACCTTGGCACCAATATTTTCATAGTCAAAAGCGCCCTCACCTAAAACATATGTAGTATATACAGCAGAGCCATCATCACTATCAGCTACAGGCATATCATCATCAATAATAACGGTACGACCATTCCATGTAGCAAGAGTTAAATCCCTCTGAACGCCATGTCTGTCAGTCTGCTTAAGATAAGCAAGAAGGTTTAAATTTTCAAGATTTGTAGCAACAGCAGAATGCATAATAGCAATCTTAAACTTGTTCTTGTTGTCACCGCCTGCCTTCTGAATAGCAGAATTAAGGGTTTCAGGAGCCACAACACCGTCACCTACGGCAGTAATGTCATAAGTATGGTTGTCAACAAAGTCCTGGTTTTCAGTACCGGTCATACTGTAGATACCCTCAAGAATAGCAAGTAAAGTACTCTGGTCAACAGCATCAAAATACTCAGACACCTGAGCTGCAACATTGTCCATAAAACCTGCACCGCCTGTAATGTCCTCAGAAAAGTCCATTTCAGTCCAAGCCTTGGCACGACCAACAACAACAACACCTCTTTCGTATGTAGTAGTACCTGTAGCAGTAATGTCAGTCTGACCGTCATAATTAAGGACGTCACCGTCCAAAAGGTCATACATAGGCAAAATAGCATATGCTGTACCTGACTGAGAGCTGAAAGCATTTCTGATTTCAGCATTACCTCTTAAAGCCCTGCTCTTAATAAGTTCATTCTTTTTAAGCTGGGGCAATCTTTCCACATACTTACCAAAAGCCTGTGGATTAAATGTTTTTGAATCAAATTTCGCCATTTTCATTCCTCCTTATTTATAATTTTTATAGCAAAATTTCATAAAAAAAAAGCACTTAGTTTATAAAGTGCTTGAAATTTTATTAACTTTTTCCACTCCCCTACAACATAGGGGACAGCATAGGGGACAACAGCATAGGGGACCAGCATAGGGGACAGTCCCCTATGCTGTTACAGCTTCCCTAACCACCCACCCATTGTAGGGGCATGATAACAATTTACTAGCGTAAATTGTCCCAAAAAACTTACCTTAATCGCAAGCTCAAGGACGTTTTTTGTTATCAATACCCCTAGGGGCATGATTGCACGTCCGCAATATATTCGTTGATTAACTTATCAATCCAATTGCCATTGTTGGGGCATGATAACAATTTACTTCGTAAATTGTCCCAAAAAAACTTACGACATAGGGGACTGTCCCCTATGTCGAACACAAATGCTTGCGTTTGCCCACCATATTTTTCACTACCTAACCACCCCACCATGTAGGGGCGAGCATTGCTCGTCCGTATTTTTCTCAAATCCCCGTCCCCTGTGAAAAATTAGCCATTTCCACTACCTAACCACCCACCACTGTAGGGGCATGATTGCACGTCCGCAATATATTCGTTGATTAACTTATCAATACAATTACAATTGTATGGGGCATGATAACAATTTACTAGCGTAAATTGTCCCAAAAAACTTACCTTAATCGCAAGCTCAA
>DBGCRA010000061.1:0-10884 GCA_048359195.1 Candidatus Gallispira sp. | reverse complement strand
TGTGAAATTACATCTTTATTATTGCTGACATAAAACCTGACTGATGCCGTATACCTTTTCTGTATAAGAAACATACTTACACAACCGGCAATCAAAGCAAAAATCACTGTTATTATACAAATCAGCCTTATTCTTGATATAAAGGCATTTATTAACGTGGACAAATCAATTTGTACTGTTTCTATATTGTTATCCTTAGCTGTTTCCATTATTTTTCCCCTTTAAATTTTATAATTGTTTTAATTATACAACAAATTACTCATCAAATCAAGATTTATTAAACACCTTATCGGCAATATAATTAAAATTAACAAGTTTATTACTGTACTTTTTTAATAATATTACAATTAGGTTTTGACAAATCCGCCCATATGTATTATAATTATATTAAAGCAATATGCTTAATAATTTTGGGAGGTAAAAAAATGAGCATTGATTTTTCATTAAATGGTAAGGTTGCACTTGTAACCGGTGCATCATACGGTATTGGTTTTGCTATTGCTTCCGGTATGGCAAAGGCCGGTGCTACAATCGTATTTAACGACATTAAGCAGGAATTGGTAGATAAGGGTATTGCTGCTTATAAGGAAGAAGGCATTGACGCTCACGGTTATGTTTGTGACGTTACAAACGAAGACGCTGTTAATGCTATGGTAGCTGCTATTGAAAAGGAAGTTGGTGTTATTGACATTCTTGTAAACAACGCCGGTATCATCAAGAGAATTCCTATGTGCGAAATGACTGCTGCTGAGTTCCGTCAGGTTATTGACGTTGACTTAAATGCACCTTTCATCGTTTCTAAGGCAGTTATTCCTTCAATGATTAAGAAGGGTCACGGTAAGATTATTAACATCTGCTCTATGATGTCTGAGTTAGGCAGAGAAACAGTTTCTGCTTACGCTGCTGCTAAGGGTGGTCTTAAGATGCTTACAAGAAACATCTGTTCTGAATATGGTGAGTACAATATTCAGTGTAACGGTATTGGACCCGGTTATATTGAAACTCCTCAGACTGCTCCTTTAAGAGAAATTCAGCCTGATGGTTCAAGACATCCATTCGACCAGTTCATTATCGCTAAAACTCCTGCTGCAAGATGGTTAAAGCCTGAAGAATTGGCAGGTCCTGCTGTATTCTTAGCTTCTGAAGCTTCTAATGCCGTTAATGGTCATGTATTATATGTAGACGGCGGTATCCTTGCTTACATCGGAAAGCAGCCTAAGTAATTAACAATCATAATTACATATAAATTTAGCCTGTCCATATTATTATTTGGACAGGCTTTTTTAGTCAAAGATATTCGTACTCCGCTTACGCTACGTAAAATTAAAAAAACTTCGTTTTTTAACATACTCATAACCGATGGCATCTGCGATGCCTTTGTATTCAGTGGGAGCTTGTACTCCCACTTTGATAGCAAAAAATGTCCTTGAGCAAAGCGATCAAGGTAAATTTTTTTGCGGCAATTTACGAAATAAATTGTATCATTTGAATACAATAATAAGTACCCTCTGCCTAAGAGGCAGGGGACTTACTTAATCGGTTAAAATATTTTCAATAAATCCTCAAATTTCTCAATTCTGTAATCATATCCTTCTGTACTTCCAAAGCCATACGCAGCATATACAAAAGGAATTTCGGCATCTATAGCAGACTGTCTGTCACCCTGCGTATCTCCTATATAAACAGAATTTTTGAGATTATTTCTTTCAATAATTATCTTATTATTCTCACCTTTTGTAAGTCCGGTTTCTCCAAAACTTAATATATCGGTAAAATATTTGCCGGTACCATTCCCCTCAAAAAAACTTTCAATATATCCCACCTGACAATTACTGACTATAAAAAGTTTATATTTTTTACTCAATTTATCAAGTGTTTCCAAAACCCCCGGGAAAAGCTTGCCTCCGTGTTCTGACAAATATTCATTTTCAAGAACACAGCACTTATCTAAAAGACTCATTCTTATATTATGTTCAGTATCAGGGAAAAGCTTTTCCGCTATTTTATCCATAGGCAGACCCATACATCCCTCTAGCTCTTTAATTGTTATAGGTTCATTCCTTACACCGGAATATTCTTTAAGTATAATATTCCATGTCTTACATATGCCATCGGTTGCATCCCACAGTGTTCCGTCTAAATCAAATATAAGACCATCAAACATATTGCTCTCCTTATTAAAAAATTTATATTTCTATATATTTTACCATATTGAAAGCTTCTATGAAAATTTACGTTTTTTACAAAGCACTTTTAATTATTTCTATACACTTATCTATGCCAAGTCTTGATGTACTCAAACACAGATCATAATTATCAGCAGCACCAAATTCAGTCTTTGTATGATATATACAATATCTGGCTCTTGCCTTATCGGCAGTTTTCATACCCTCAATAACTTTATTGTCCGTAACACCGGGCATTTTTTCCTTCATTCTTTCAAAACGCCAGTTAAAATCAGCATGAATAAACACATGGAGTGTATTGTCATACTCTTTAAGAATATGATTGGCATTTCTGCCTATAATAACACAATTTCCTTTATGTGCAAACTGCCTGATAACCTTTTTTTGTGCATTAAAAATCTGCTCACTTAAAGGTGTATTATAAAAATCAAAAAGACTCTGTGTAAAGCCAAAAGAAACAGGCAGCTTTTCATCCCATTTAACAAGAGAATCCACATCAACATTAGACTCCCTTGCAGCAGTCAGAATAAGCTCCTTATCATAATATTCATAGCCAAGCTCTTTTGCAAGCCTTGCTCCGATAGCACCGCCTGCTGCACCAAATTCACGGCTTATTGTTATGATTTTTTTCATAATAAATACCCCCTGACACTTATTCTAAAGCACTTTATTTAAAAAGTCTATAGTTCTTGGTTCCTTAGGGTTTAAGATAACTTCATCAGGTGTACCCTCTTCAACAATATATCCACCGTCCATAAAAATCACTCTTGAGGCAACCTCTCTTGCAAATCCAATTTCATGAGTTACACATACCATAGTCATACCGCCTCTTGCAAGCTCCTTCATAACACTTAAAACTTCGCCAACCATTTCGGGGTCAAGAGCTGAAGTCGGTTCATCAAAAAGCATAATATCAGGATTCATTGCCAAAGCTCTGGCAATGGCAACTCTCTGCTTTTGTCCGCCTGAAAGCTGTGGAGGATAAGCATCCGCCTTTGAATCAAGACCAACTCGTTTCAAAAGCTCCATACCCATATTCTTAGCTTCAGCCTTTGTCATTTTCTTTAGCTGAACAGGAGCAAGAGTTATATTATCAATAACAGTCATGTGAGGGAAAAGGTTAAAATGCTGAAACACCATACCAACATTCTGACGTACAGCATTTAAATTGGTTTTTTTGCTTGCCACATTTACACCATTTACATACACATCACCTGCTGTTATATCCTCAAGTCTGTTAATACATCTTAAAAGAGTAGACTTACCTGAGCCTGAAGGTCCCAATAAAACAACAACCTCACCTTTTTTTATTTCAGTATTAATATCCTTTAAAACCTCAAGCTTACCAAAATTCTTTTTAAGATTTTTAATTAAAATTTTAGTATTATCGTTCATTTCCAACATTAACCCTCCTTTCAATTACCTTAGCCAAACGGGATAATGTTACAATAACTATCATATACATAATAGCTATAACACCCCAAACACCAAATGTATCAAAATTGATAGCCGCAATTATATTGCCCGCCTTTGTAAGCTCAGGGAATCCAATAACTGAAAGTATAGATGTATCCTTTAAAGAAATAATAAACTGATTAATAATAGATGGTATCATCGTTCTGATAGCCTGAGGAAGAACAACCTTCTGCATGGACTTACCATAGCCAAGTCCAAGACTTCTTGCTGCTTCCATCTGTCCCTTATCAACAGATAAAATACCTGCTCTGAAAATCTCTGCCATATACGCACCCGCATTCATTGAAAGTGCAATAGTTCCTGCCGTAAGAGCGCTCAATCTAAAATTAGATACACCCAGAGTACGTATTAAAGCAGGAATGCCAAAATAAGTGAGATACGCAAGAACTATAAGAGGTACACTTCTTACACCATCAACATACACAGTGGCTATAAAATTTAAAATTCTGACCTTAGTTACATTCATTATACCAAATACAAGACCTATAATAAAGGCAAATATAAGGGATAAAAGCGTAAGCAAAAGTGTTTGACCTAACGAAGTAAGGAGCATAGCCCAAAAGGTCTGCACAATACCTATCATATATTTTCCTCCTTCAAAAATGGCTGCCGGAACTCCCGGCAGCCACATCTTAGTGTTTATTCTTAGTACACTTTATTACTTAGTATACTTATCTACGATTTCCTGATACTTGCCGTTTTCCATAATATTTGCAAGACCTGTCTGGAAAGCCTCAAGCAATTCAGCATTTTCACCCTTCTTAACAGCGAAACCATAATCAGAACCTGCAGCTGTCATACCCTCAGGTATTTCAAGACCTGCACCCTGCTGAATATTATAAGCCATAACAGGATAATCCTCAAAGCAAGCTACAGTATTTCCTGCAATAACATCCTGATACATTGTTGGAGAATCCTTGAATTCAACAATTGAAAAACCATATTCATCAGCAATTGACTTTGCATAGTCAGCACCGTTTGTACCTGTCTTAACAGAAACAGTCTTACCATTTAAATCCTCATAGCTCTTAACGTCAGAACCTGCAGCAACTGCCATAGTTACATCTGCTGAATAGTAAGCATCAGAGAAGTCAAATTTTTCTTTTCTTTCCTCTGTGATTGACATACCTGCAATAACACCGTCAGCCTGACCTGACTGAACCGCTGCAAGAGCTGCATCAAATCCAAGTGACTGCATTTCATATTCAAAGCCCTGATCCTCAGCAATAGCATCAACAATCTCAACATCAATACCAACAAAGTTACCTGAAGCATCAGTAAACTCAAACGGAGGGAATGCAGTATCTGTGGCAATAACATACTTATTGGTACTTGCTGATTCTTCACCCTCAGTAACAGTGTCAGAGCTGCTGCCGCAAGCTGCCATTGATAATGCCATAGCACCGGCTAATAATAAAGCTAAAAATTTTTTCATGGTTAAATTCATCCTTTCTCTTAAAAATCATTACTTATAGCTATACCCCAAAAAATCATAAGTAATAATTAAATAATAAAATAAAAACGAGGTATACTTTACTAAAATTTTAACATATAGATTATGTTTTGTCAACCAAAATGAATTTTTAAGATAAAAACGGTTAAAATTAAGTTAAAAAACAATAAAATTTTTATTGTCATACTTATTAAAACAGCCCTTTTTTGCGTATTTCCTCTATAATTTTATCATAATTTTCCGCTCTGTGAGGAAATACACAATCAGAACAGTCCTTTATTCTTTTGCCTTTTACTTCAATATATTTAGGATTTCCCATACATTTTTCCCACAAATAAAAGGGACAATAGCAAAAAAGGCAATTAAATTCCTCTATACCCTTATGACAGGGATAAAATTCACATTCCCTGTTGGAAAAAAATTTATAGCAATTTTTCATAACATCACCTACTCCGGCTTACAGTTTCCGCAGGGAGAATAGCCCATTGCCTTAAGCTCATCAGCACTGCCCTTGTATTCCTCTTTGTTTTTTATATTTTTAATACTGCCGCAATCTGTTTTATGATATTTTTTAGATTTTGTATTTAAAATATATACATTTTCTGTCTGAATTTCATTGTCCTTATTGTTTTCTTCAAGTGTATCTGCAACACTGCTGCCGTTTATTTTTATGCCATTTCCGCTGCATTCGGCAACAACAGTCCCCAAATCATCTGTTCTGTACATCTCGATTCCCATATTAGTATACAAATCCACAACCTCTTTATGGGGATGTCCGTAATCATTATTTTTACCGCAGCTTATAACTGCTGCCAAGGGATTAACAGCCTTTATAAATTTTTCACTGCTTGATGTTGAACTGCCGTGATGACCTGCTTTTAACAAATCAGCAGACAAATCTGCTCCGCTGTTTAAAATTTCATTTTCCTCACTTTTACTGCAATCACCTGTCAGAAGTATTTTATCATTTCCGCAAACAAGTTTAATTACAACAGAATTATTATTCATATCATCAGATACACTTAAAGGTCCAAGTATATCACACTTAAAATCGCCTAATGTAAAGCTGCTGCCCGGCTCTGCCTTAATAGCATTTACATTGTTATTTTCAACAGCATCAAGCAAATTTTCAAATGACCTTGTATTGTTTGATGCGTCAGGCATAATTATATTTTCCACCTTAAAACCATTAATTACATCATCCATACCGCCAATATGGTCTGAATGAGGATGGGTTGCTACAGCATATTTAATACTTTCAACACCAAGCTGCATCAAATAATCTGTAACTGTGTCACCTTTATCTTCTTCACCTGCATCCACAAGCATATATTCCCCATTGCTTTCAACCAAAATACTGTCGCCCTGCCCGACATCGATAAAATGAACCTTTTCCTCGCCTTCAGACATACCGACATTATTTTCTGCATTTATTTCAACATTAAGGCAGCCGCCTATTACTAAGCCCAATGCTATAATTAAAGCAATTAACCCTGTCTTTTTCATATTATAGTTTCTCCTTCCGTTTTGAAGTATCAATACAGTCTATTAAAACATTATCTTCGTTATAAAATTTCACCTTAATAGACGTATCGCTCTGTGGTATACCGCTAATTACCTGATATGTTGCACTGGCTGTAAATAAATCAAACAAAATTGAATTTTTATCCTTTTTTGAAAGCCTGTTGACTATAACACTAAATACGGTATAATCAGGATTATATGTTACGTAAATTACACCTTTATATTTTTCAGCAATACCTTTTGCTATATCTTCAACCTTTCTTTTCAAACCAAGAACAAAATTCTCGTAATTGTCCAATGTCATTAAAGCAGTTACAAATCCGCTTTCCTCATCAACATTTATATCATAAGCACCCAAATTTTTCAGCTGCATTCTAATATCGCTTTTTTTATCATTATTTCCAAAATATTCCGGAGATATAACCATTTTAATCATATAAACAACTCCTCAAAAAAACCTCTGCCTTTAGTATAACCCAAAGACAGAGGTTTTTCAATAGCTTTATAAATATGAATTTATTACTTAATAAACTAAGTCTGAATTATTAAACTGTCTTACAAGCAAATCATAAGAACGTACTGATGATTCCATTTCAGCCTCAAGCTGTTCAACAGAAAGCTTATATGCATCAACCTCAATCTGAGTTGTTTTGCCAAGGCTAAGCTGAGTTTCCTTAACTGCAAGCTGAGCCTGCATATCCTTAAGCTTTGAAGCATTCTGCTTATAAGTACTTTCAGCATCCTTAATATCATCATAAAGTCCGTTAATTGATACAACTAAATTTTTCTTTGCATCCTCATAGCTTCTTGATAACTGAGCATAATTTGAATCAATAGTTTCCTTATCACTGTTGGTTTCACCTGTGAAACCTCTGTAATAATAAGTATCCTTAGTATACTTTGCTATGTCAACTGAATCTGAAAGCTCCTTTAATGACTGATTGGTAGCAAGAGCTTTTGCAACAGCACTGCTTACATTTAATTCAGAACTTACAGCCTCAAATTCCATATCATCAACAATTATATTGTATTTTGTGCTGACATTTTCACCCATAAGCTGATTTAATGTTCTGAATGTAGAATCAATTGAATTTTCAATACTGAGTCTGCTTGCTTTAAGGTTTTCACATTCTGTAACCTTTTCATCATATTCTACCTGACTCATTTTGCCGACACTTAACATAACCTTGTAAATCTCAAGCTGTCTTTCAGACAATTCAATCTGCTCATCATACAATTCAATACTTCTGTCAGCATCTTTAAGTCCATAGAAAATTTGAGTAACATTGTAAACAATTTTCTCCTTTTCCACTTCCTTATTGCTGTTGTAATTTTTAAGACTGTTGGCAAGCTGTCTTAAAGAAATTGAATAGGAAACACTTGATGTGGCATCATCTGTAGCCTGCCATGCATACCTTGTTACTTTTTCATTAACTTCAGCTATATCAATATTTTCATCAATATTTTTAAGATTTCTGCTGTAATTAATAGCCTTTTCAACTGCCTCGTCAACAGTTAAATCCTTAATATCCGCAGGGTCATTTGAATATGTTTCACCTGTTATGGATGTACCTAAAATTATTCTTTCCCCTGAAGTACTTGATACCTTGCTTTTAACTGCTGCTGATGCACTGTATGCAGGCATCAGCATTACAGCAGCCATTATACCGCAAATAACTCTTTTTCTATTCATTAGTCACTACCCCTTTCTTAAATGCCTTTTTTGCATCTCTTTTTGCCTTTTTAGCCTCATCTTTCGCTGAAACTGTTCTCATACGGTTTTTATTTCTTCTTATTCTGTTCTTTATAGAATTAACAGCTGAATACAGTACAGGAATAAATACCAATGTAACCATAGTACCGATTGTAAGACCAAATACAATTACAATACCCATAGCCTGGTTTGACTCCATACCTGAACCAATAGCAAGAGCTACGGGAACCATACCTATAACAGTAGTAAGAGTTGTCATAAGAATTGGTCGCAGTCTTGAACGTGCTGCCATTACAAGTGCGTCATTTACACCAAGTTTTTTATCTCTTTCAAGAAGCTGATTTGTATAGTCAACAAGTACAATACCATTATTAACAACCATACCTACAAGCATTATAAGACCCATATAAGCCGTTGATGTAAGAGAATTACCTGTTATCAAAAGGCCCAAAATACCGCCTGTGATGGATAAAGGCATTGCCAACATTATAATAAACGGATATACAAAGGACTCAAACTGTGAAGCCATAACCATATATACCAGTATAATAGCTACAATAATACAAGTGAACAGACTGGAGAAGGTTTCAGCCATCATTTCCATCATACCGCCGAATTCATAGCTGTAGCCCTCAGGGAATACATAGTTATCAAGTATCTGCTGTACCTGAGCCTGCTGTGAACTTGTATCAAGTCCTTGTATTTCGCCTGTTACTTCAATATATTTCTGCTGATTTTCTCTTGTAATTGTTAAAGCACTCTCGCCCATTTCAATAGATGCAACCTCAGTTAAAGGAATAGCAATGCCCTGAGAATTTGTTATGCTGAGATTATTCAAATCCTTAACATATTCAATCTTTTCATCAGGATACATAATTCTAACATCAATTTCAGTACCGTCTGTCTTATACTCTGTAGCAACTGAACCTGAATTTGCAGCACTTACGGCACTTGCAATACTCTGTGTTGTAAGACCGTACTGTGAAGCCTTTGCTCTGTTAATTACAATATTTGCCTCAGATGATGCATCATCCATGGATGACTCTACATTCTTTGCATTAGGAATATTGGAAATTTCAGCTATTAACTCATCACTGATTTCTCTAAGAGTATCATTATCATCACCCTTAATCATTACATCAAAACCGCTGCCGCCAATAGAACCCATTGATGAACCTTGATCACTTACTTCAATTTCGCAGCCTGCAATGTTCTGAAGTTTTGCTTCAATTTCATTTGCAATTTCTTCAGTACTTCTATCTCTGTCTTCCTTATCACCTACGTCATAACTAATGGAAACAGTAGTACTTGAAGATGAAGAAATACCGCCTCCGCCTATACGGGCATTCATCTTTTCAGCTTCAGGAACATCACCTATTCTGTCAAGAAGTGTGTTAAGCATTTCCTCACAGGTTTCATAATCGGTACCGTTAGGCATTGTTGCAGTAATACTTATACTACCTTCATCAGTTCTTGCCATAAGGTCAGAACCAACGAACTGTACACAGTATAAAGAACCTAAGAATACGATAATTATAATAGCAAATGTTCTGATTCTGTGATTAAGGCAAACATGGATAAGTCTTGAATAACCATAATCCATTTTATCGAGGAATGAACCTACAACTGTATCAAGCTTATTTGTAATCTTACTGAATATTCCCTTGCCTTCTTTCTTATCCTCATGACGCATAAGTACTGCTGATGCCATAGGAACAAATGTAAGGGCTACGAATAATGAAGCGCCAAGTCCAAAACAAACAGTATATGATATTTCCTTCATTAACTGACCCATTGTACCCTGCATAAATGTAAGAGGAATGAAAACAGCCATAGTTGTAAGTGTAGATGCAAAAATCGCCATAGACACCTCAGATGTTCCGTAATAAGCCGCATCAGGACCGCTCATACCCTCATCCTTTTTCTTAAATATGTTTTCAAGTACAACAACCGAGTTATCAACCAACATACCTATGGCAATAACTACACCACCAAGGGACATCATATTTAATGACATACCGGTTAAATACATAAGTCCAAATGTAGCCATAATAGATGTAGGAATAGATACACCTATGATAAGAGCCATTCTTATACTTCTAAGCATAATCAAAAGTACAAGTACAGCTATAACAGCAGCCTGAAATGCAGTAGAAACCATATTGTTAATAGATAACTTTATGTAATCTGCTGTATCTGTAAGTAATGTCATTTCAAAATCAGGATAATCCTCCTGTACCTTAGCCATTGCCTTAACCACATTATCTGTTACTGTTACAATATTTGCATCACTTTGCTTAGATAAAGAAAATGTACAGCCCTCTTTACCGTTTATGAGCGATTTTGACTCTTTATCTTCCTGCATTTCCTTAACTTCGGCAACATCCTTAACCATAATTTTGTTGCCGCTGCTTGTTGTAATAAAGGTATTTTTAATATCCTCTATAGAATCAAATTCACCAACAGTTCTAAGAGAAATATCCGTTGTTCCCTGCTTTAAATCACCTGACGGAACATTGGTATTTTCAGCA
>DBGCRA010000060.1:0-4042 GCA_048359195.1 Candidatus Gallispira sp. | reverse complement strand
TGCTGACAAAATGCAAAAGAAGTATGGCATTAAAGCTTACAGAGTTAATGATGAACCAATATTTAATAACTATCCTAATATTAAAGATTGGAATGATTTACTGACGGCTGTTAGAAAATTTGACAATATTATTGAAAATGCAAAAACAACTGATAATACTGTTAAATATCAAATAACAGAAGATGATATAGCTTATATTATTAAAAAAGGTACAAGAGTAGAAAACGGCAAAAATGATATAGCTACATCTTATGATGAGATCAATCTACCTATGGAAAGAGAACAAATTATAAGACAAGCATACGGTATTGGAACTGAACCTATTAATTACGAGGACGGTTCAAAAGGATATTTAGAATACAATTCAAATGGCTTAATTATACGCAAGGGCGAATATATATCTGATAATGCAGATGAATTGTATTTAACTTGGAGTGATGTTGAAATAAGAATAAGAGAGCTTATTGCAAATGATGAGTATTTAAATGAAAATCAACTTGAAGTTATAAGTACTGAAAAAACCTTTGCTGAACAAGTAGATGATAGTTTAAATGGGAAAATTCCGTTTTATAGTGCTTTGAAAGTATGTGATACTCCTGATATATTGTTGCAAGTTGGTTGTGAACAGCTACCAATGCTATACACACAAAAGCATTTAAAAGATGCAATTACACGCAAAAATGATACTAATATTCATACACACGGTTTATCTGTTAATATAATAAAAAATTTACCTAATTTAATTAATGAACCGATTATTATGTATGATTCATTGTCTAGAAATGACAGTATTGTTACAGTTACAAATAAACAAGATTTAGATAATTTGCCTATTGTTGTAACAATAAAACCAAATGGACGTGGACGATATGAATTAGAAACCGTAAATACAAACTTTATTACTAGTGTACACGGAAGAAACAACTTAGAAAATCAATTAAAAATTGCTTTTGAAAATAATAAGTTGCTTTATATTTCTAAAAAAAGCCAAGATTTGTTTAAAAGATGGGGGCTACAATTGCCCGAATTAATAAACAATCTTGACTTTGATACTATTATACACCAATCTAACAACATTGTCAACACAAAAACTGCAACTAAAAATGAAGATTTAATGACAGAAAGAAATTATGTGCAACCTGTGCAAAATCAACAAGAAAATCCAATTGACCAAGCTGACAATATTGTGCAAAATCAACAAAATTCAAAATATGAGTTTTTAGAAAAGCTTAAAGTGGGCAGCTATATTAAATTTGACAATGATATATGGAAAATTGGTCTTATTATAGCTGGTGATAAAAATAACCAAAACAGAAATGTAATAAGAATTGATAATATCAGAGAACCGGATATGAAACTGCCCATATTTGATGATTGGAAAAGTGTTTTTAAAGGAGAAATTGATAAAGGAAACTTAAATTATCTGCCTATTGGTGAAATGTATTCTGAAAATATTAATTTCTATAAGTTGGGAGATTTTTTTGAAGCCTTTAATGAAGATGCAATACTAATATCTGAAACTTTAAATTTAGTTTTGACTTATAAAAGCATTGATGGTGATAATATCCCTATGGTTGGAATTCCATATCATTCATTAGAGAATTATGTTACACAGCTTACAGAACATAATATAGGTGTTGAGTTAGATACATACGATAATTATCTGAAAATGTATCAAAAAAAGAAGCAGCTGATTGAAAATACAAGAAAAACTGCAGTTTCTTTAGATCTCCCTTTTTCAGAAAAATTAAGTAATGGGTTTGATGATAATTTCGATCCTTATGTATATGACGGTAGTATGACCCCGGAAGATTTTTATCAAATGCAGCAAATGCAGGAATCCAATGACAATATTATAGGAAGAACTATTAATCTCAAGGATAGCAGTAATACTGGACTTTCAATTCTTTCTAAAGATATTTTAAATAACCTTCCTGATACTAGAATATCTATCAAAGATAGAAATGAGTATGGATATACAAGTAATTATTTACTGCCTATCACAAAAGACTGGGCATTAAGTCACTTTGATAATACTGATTTTTCTTTTTTTAAACTATATGAAGATAATACAGAATCATTAGTTGATGATATTGATGATATTCAAAATTTTGATGGAATTTTTGGAATTGAAACTGTTGAATGGCAAAAAGCATTAAATTCTATGATTGAATTTGAAAAAAGTTTTCAAGCTGAACAAAATAAAAAAATTGTTGAACCTTTACAAAATTTAAAAGAAAATGAATTAGGATCAGTAGATAACAATATTCAAATTCAACAAATTACTGAATCTGACGGCCTGAAATTTTCTATAGGCTTTACCGAAAGTTCTTTACTGAAAAAATTTGCTGACGAAAATCCTAATATGAGTTTTGCTCTTGCCAATTCTGTTATTGAATATCTTGACGAAAAGCGGCATACCGAAAGAGAAAACGAAGAACTTGCCAAAGAAATAGGTTCTTATGACAAAACACATTTTTCTGTAAATGCAATTATTGACGGTGAAAATTATAACTATGATGGCAGATATGATATAGGTGACGGTAAGGGTCTAGGCGGCGGTAGCATTGTAGACTATATAAGAGAATATAGTGAGTATTATTTAGCTTATGAGGATATTGACGAAGAAAGCAAAAAGGATATAGAAAATGTTCTTAACTTACTTGTGCCTTATCTTGAACAAAATGTACAGCTTACAGAAAAAGAGCAAGAAATATTTAATCAATTTAAGGCAGACTATCCTATAAGAAATGTTGTCCAACAGAAAACAGAAACAGTTAATAGACCACTTGAAGTGGGCGATATTGTAACCTTAGAGGACAAGCCTAATGTGCAGTGGCGAGTATCTGAAATAAACGATTTGCAAATTAACTTTGAGAATGTCGATGATAATGCTATGGAAAAATCTTTTTCACATATTGATTTTGGTGTCGGCAGAGAAAATCTTGCCGAAAAGCTTAAATATACTATCATTGAGAAAGAAAAAGAAATCAGCGAAAATTCTGCTCAAATTGAGCATAATTTATCAGAAAGCAATTTTAATACAACTGTAAGCAATGCCTTTGATATTGTTAAGCAAAAATATGATTTTTCATCTGAAGAACTTGATATATTAGATTTTGTTGAAAATCAAATGAAGATTGAAAATAAAAACTTTGATTTTAAAATGCTGCGTTTGCCACCTATACAGCAAAAATACGGCACTGTGTCTAAAGTTAATGATATTTTTAATAATAATCTTAAAGATATTGCCGATACAATCAATAGTCATTTAGCTGAATATGCAAAGACTGAACATCAAGAAAATTCCGCTCAAGTTGAGCATAATTCCGAAGTAAATACTGTATCCGAAAACAATAAACTTCACGACAACTTGTCCGAACGTGAAAAACCTAAGAATTTTCACATAACCGACAGTGAATTAGGTGTAGGCACACCCAGAGAGAAATTTAGGAATAATATTAATGCTATCAAAACACTTAAACAGATTGAGGGCGAAAACAGACAAGCAACCCCTGAAGAACAGAAAATACTTTCAAAGTATGTTGGTTGGGGCGGTTTGCAAAATGCTTTTGACAGCAGGATAGACAGTTGGAGCAAAGAATGCAACGAGCTTAAATCACTTCTTACCGATAGTGAATATTCCGCTGCAAGAGCATCTGTACTTGATGCACACTACACACCGCCTGTTATTATTAATTCCATTTACACCGCACTTAATAACTTAGGCTTTGAAAGCGGTAAGATATTGGAGCCGTCTATGGGAATTGGCAATTTTTTCGGCTTACTTCCTGAAAATATGCAGAAGTCTAAGTTATATGGTGTCGAGTTGGACAGCATAACAGGACGAATTGCAAAACAGCTTTATCCTGCGGCAAATATCCAAATAAAAGGTTTTGAGAAAACTGCATTTAGAAGCAACACATTTGATGTAGCTGTGGGTAATGTACCTTTCGGCAGCTCCTATTTAAGTGATAATGATTTCAAAGACAAAGCCTTAATACACGATTATTTCTTCAAAAAATCACTTGATAAGGTGCGT
>DBGCRA010000059.1:0-2610 GCA_048359195.1 Candidatus Gallispira sp. | reverse complement strand
GGCTGACACCCGATATTCTACTGGCTATTGCCCAATATGCTGCTGGCTATTGCCCGATATGCTACTGGCTATCGCCCGATATGCTGCTGTCGCACTAAGTAATTAGTGCACAGCCCCTTTTTTGCACAAAACGCACAATTAAAGCTCCATTTTTTCTACACAAAAAACTTCACAATAATAAACAGAGCCTTGCCCTATACAAAAATAACTGCCAGACCTCAAAAAATCCGGCAGTTGGTGTAAAATTAAGTTATGCTACTAACAAAAATTAAGCTGCCGCTTCACGATTTTATCAATCGTTAAAGCAACAGCCCCATTTTACTATATATTAGCAAACGCCCTGTGCCTGCATAGCTTCAGCAACTTTTTCAAATCCGGCAATATTTGCTCCTACAACATAATCGCCTTCGAAACCATATCTCTTAGCTGCGTTATCAATATTATGATAAATATTTACCATGATATTCTTTAACTTAGCATCCACTTCCTCAAATGTCCATGAAAGTCGTTCAGAGTTCTGTGACATTTCAAGAGCTGATGTAGCAACACCACCTGCATTAGCAGCCTTACCGCCAACAAACCATACACCGTTTTCCTGTAAGTACTTAGTTGCATCAATAGTTGTAGGCATATTAGCACCCTCACATACACATTTACATCCGTTTGCTACTAACTGCTTAGCATCATCTATCAGCAATTCGTTCTGTGTAGCACATGGAAGAGCAATATCACATTTAATCTGCCATACTCCGCGTCCTTCATGATATTCTGCTGAAGGTCTTGCCTGTGCATATTCCGTAAGTCTTGCTCTCTTAACTTCTTTTATTTCCTTGAGAAGTTCTACATCAATTCCTTCTGAATCATAAATCCACCCTGTTGAATCTGAACATGTTACAACTTTTGCTCCCATCTGCTGTGCTTTCTGAATAGCATAAATAGCCACATTACCTGCACCTGAAACAACAATAGTCTTACCTTCCATTGATTCGCCGTGACACTTGATTAATTCTTCTGTCAAATAAAGTAATCCATAACCTGTAGCTTCTGTTCTGGCAAGTGAACCTCCATATGTAAGTCCTTTTCCTGTAAGAACCCCTTCGTATAAGCCACGTATCCTCTTATACTGACCAAACATATAACCGATTTCTCTTGCTCCTGTTCCTATATCACCGGCAGGAACATCTGTATCTGCTCCGATATATTTGCAAAGCTCTGTCATAAAACTCTGACAGAAAGCCATTACTTCTCTGTCTGATTTTCCCTTAGGGTCAAAGTCAGAACCACCTTTACCGCCGCCAATAGGAAGACCTGTTAAAGAATTTTTGAAAATCTGTTCAAATCCTAAAAATTTGATGATACCAAGATTAACTGAAGGGTGAAGTCTTAAACCTCCCTTGTAAGGTCCGATAGCTGAGTTAAACTGTACTCTGTAACCTGTATTTACCTGAACCTGTCCCTTGTCATCTACCCAAGGAACTCTGAACTTAAACTGTCTTTCAGGTTCACAAATTCTCTCAAGTAAAGCTTCTCTTTTAAATTTTTCCTCGTTTGCTTCGATTACAGGTCTGAGTGATTCCAACACTTCATCTACTGCCTGTAAAAATTCCGGCTCGCTGGCATTTTTCTCATGTACCTTTGCCAACACCTCGTCTACATATGACATTTTGTAGCCCTCCTTCATAAATATAATTTTACTTAATCTCATGTGCCGTGCACACGGTGTTTCGCACTCGTATACACTCTTGTGTTTTATATCATGTTTTTACACATAAACCTGTTCAAAAACAGATACGACCACATCATTTCTGCCTAACATATTTTTCAGCACACTGTAATAGGAATTATATTATAAAGAATTAATTTTATCAACCTTTTGTATGTGTTTACTTAATTTAATAAGTTATTTATTTGATTTGCTTAACAAAATTAAGTATGAACCGGGTATTTTTAATTTCGGCAATAATAATGCCGTACACGCCCCTACTGCATCTTCGACTTAAATATTAATGACGCCAAATATCCAAAAATCAATGCCCCTGATATTCCTACCGCACTTGAGGTAAATCCTCCTTTAAACAATCCAAGAACTCCTGATTCGTTTATTGCCTCAAGCATTCCTTTCCACAGGTTATTTCCAAACCCGATAAGCGGAACTGTCGCTCCGCAGCCTGCCCATTCCACAAACGGCTGATATATCCCTATTGCTCCTAAAATAACTCCCAGACATACAAGACCTACCATTATTCTGCCCGGCGTCAGTTTAGTCTTATCAATAAAAATTTGTACAATGGCACATATTACGCCTCCAACCAAAAAGCTTTTAATAAAAATCATACTCAACCTCTCTTATCTGATTTAAACTTCAATCATTACACAATGTGCTATTCCCGGAACACTGTTTCCCTCATTAAAGCTTACAGGTGACATCAATGCTCCGGTTGGAATAAACAATATCTTTTTAAATGCTTTTTTCTTTAATTGTTTGAAAACGTAACCTGTAAGAACCGTTGCGGCGCAACCGCATCCACTGCCTCCCGCATGCGTATCCTGCGTACCTGCGTCAAACATTTCTACCCCACAATCCATATGAACCTTTGAAATGTCATAACC